>NZ_JAVKPU010000030.1:0-2134 GCF_040981025.1 Kocuria sp. CPCC 205261
TGTATGAGGGCTGGACGTTAGTGACACCCTCCCGGACTCGAGATGCTGGTGGCCAGCCCCCTGCGCCGCCGTGCCGGCGGTGGTAGTTGTAGTGGATGTTCCAGACAGAGATCGCGGACGAGCGGTCCTCCTCGCTGTTGAAATTTCGGGCATAGAGCAGTTCCTCGGCCAGGATTCTCTGGTAGCGCTCGACCTTTCCATTGTGCTGCGGGGTGTACGGCTTGGTCTTCTGATGGCGGGTGCTCTTGCCTACGATCCACGCGAAGTCACCGGACCGGTAGCACGCCCCGTTGTCGGTAACGACACGGTGGATGTGGGTGATGCCGTGGGCTGCGAACCAGACTTTGGCTCTGGCCAGGAACGCCGCCGCGGTGGCTCCCTTCTCATCCGACAACGGCTCTGTGTAGGCGAGTCGGGAGAAGCCGTCGACGGCCGAGTGCAGGTAGGTGTAACCGCGTTTCGCGCCAGCCGCTTTCGCTCGACTGACAGTCTTGGTCTGGTCGCTGTCGCGGCCATGGATGCGCCAGCCGCCGCCGTCGGGTATTCGGCCGACCTTCTTCACGTCCAGGTGCACCATATGACCGGGCCAGCGCGCGACGATCTTCCCGGGATTGCGATTGTTGTCTCCACCGGGATCGATGAACCTGCGTCTGCCCAGGCCGAGCCTGGTCAGGTGCCGAGTGACAGTGCGGCGGTCAATCCTGAACCCACTGTCGGCAAGCTCGTCGCTGATGCGCTGAGCCGACCACTTATGCTCACGCCGCCAGGTTTCGATCTGCTTAACGACCCATGCCGGCGTCACGTTGGGACTCCGATGTGGCGTCGAGGATCGATCGCGCAGCCCGGAATCGCCATGTCGTCGCCATCGATTCACCCACTTCGACGCGCACGCGCGAGAGATGCCCATCTCGGCTGCGACGTGTGCGATCGGTCGGGTACGGCAGCGTCGGATCAGCCGTCGACGGCCTTCGAGGCTGAGGGGTGCGTTGGCGTGGGTCATCGACCTTGCCGCCGTGCGGAGTGGGCGGGGTGTGCGTTCCTTCCGGTTTTGGCACTCTTCGTAGGCGACGCGCTGGTAAAGAGGCGAGCCCACTGCTCCGCTGAGAGATCTTTGGGCAGGGACGAGGAGCGAATCCCCTCGCTCTTCAACAACTGGAGCGCTCCCCGCTTTCCGAGTGAGCTGGATACGTTAGCCAGGATCTCGCCGATACCCCTGCCCCTACTGGTGAAAACGTCATGGACGAACTGTCGGTAGGACTCTCTCGCGTCTGGGCTGAGCAATGGGTCCGGACGACGAGTCATCTCCAAGAGGCCACCGTCCACGCTCGGGGCTGGCTTGAACGCCGACCGGGGCACGCGCCCGTGCAAGCTGAAGTCGATCCAAGGCCACCACTGCGCGGTCATCATGCTGCTACCACCGATGCCGGCACGCCGGCGGGCCACTTCCCACTGCACGAGCAGGACCACCTGGGTCCATGCTCCATCGTGCAGCAGTCTGCGCAGGATGGCTGTGGTCAGGTGGAACGGAACGTTGCCGACCACCACATACGGAGTGGTCGGTAGCGGCCAGTGAAGGAAGTCTGCGTTGACGACGGTTACGTGTTTCTGCTCGCGGAACTGACTGGCCGATGCAAGTCGGTCCGCCAGCCGGCTATCGATCTCGACAGCAGTCAGGGACCGGCCGAGCTTCTGCAGCTCTCTTGTGAGCCTGCCCTGGCCCGGGCCGATCTCGACGATCGGACCGGTCGAGTCGCCTACCAGCCGTGAGAGCCGGTCGATCGTGGTGTGGTCAGTGAGGAAGTTCTGGCCGTGCTCATGTCGGCCGCCACGGTAAGTGGGCATAGAAAAGGACGCTCCATCGAAGCAGGCGTCCGGGCACGCAAAAGCGCCGCCCGGCTGGACTCGCGGAGCGGCAGAACGTCCTGGAACAGGTTCCGCCGCTAGAAGCGGCGGAACCGGGTCACTGCAATTGATGGACTACCCATGGCCCCCACCCTATCGCACCAGGGCTGTTCAACAGCTGATCAAGGGCCTGGCCTGGGGCCCTCCTACCTCCAGAGCGGTCTGGGCGGCACTGGAATCGCCCATCACGGCAACAGCCGCGCCAACGTCAACAACGTCCTTGCCCGCAACA
>NZ_JAVKPU010000031.1:0-1851 GCF_040981025.1 Kocuria sp. CPCC 205261
CTCACACCGTCTTCATGGTGGGGAACCTATCAGTGACCACCGCTGCGGGCGGTGCGTCACCCAGGTGAGTGTCAACCGGTGGCCAGCACCCGGTCACGATCGCGGCGGTACATCGCGGCGTGCTCGGCGAAGTCGTCCCGGCCGGTCTCGGCGGCTCGTGCGTCGGTGAACGCCGCGAGTTCCTCCAGCCGTGCCGCCACCGCAGCCAGCAACTCTGCGGGCTCGTAGGGCATTTCGTAGGAGTCGATCAGCAACTGTAAGCGGCCCGCACGGTCGGGTGTGGGCGGGCCGCCGTCGTGCGCGTCATCGGTCAGCGGCACCAACCGGTAGGCCAAGTAGGCCAGGTCCCAGATTCGCGGGCCCGGGGAGGCGGTGTCGAAGTCGATCACCCCGCGCAGCTGGCCGTTGCGGAACACCAGATTGTACGGGGCAAAGTCGTTGTGGCAGATCACCTCAACCGGGTGGTGGGTGGGCAGCTGCCAGACCAGGTCCTCCCCCACCAGCGCGGTGGACGCGTCGTGGATCCGGCGCATCAGCTGCGCTGCCGCCACCAGGACCGTATCCGCCCACACCCACTCGGACAACGGATAACCGGGCACCACCCCGACGATGTAGGACAGGACCTCCCGACCGTCCTCGTCCACCCCGCGAGACTCCGGAACCTCGGTGACCCCTTCCGCCCGCAACCGGACCAGTAACTGGTGCACCGCCGTGGTCCAGGGTCCGACAGTGCGACGGACAGTGTCGTCGACCCGCACGACGGTGGTGGAGTTGCCGCCGGTCAACATCTCCTCTTCCATGGCACGACCCTATCCGGAGGGCCTCAGCCGAGCCGGCGACCCAACTCCCGGGTGACGTGGGTAACCGCATTGGTGTACATGTTCCGCTCCTGTTCGGTCAGGTCGGGGCGGCCAGCCAGGAGGCTGCGGTGGTGCAGGGACGTGAGGAACCGTTCGTAGATCTCCCAGGCGTCACGGCGGACCAGCACCTCGTCGACGGTGCCCGTGGCCGCCCGGTGCTCGCTGGCCGCCAGGTAGGCCTCGACCAGGTCCCGGGTCTGGGCCCGGGTCATGGGCAGGTGCCACGGGTCCACGGTGATCTGCCCGCCGAGATAGGCGAGGTCCTGGGCGGGGTCCCCGATCTCCGACCACTCCCAATCGATGTAGCGCACCCCGGTGTCCCCGTCGACGAGGATGTTGGGCAGCAACAGATCCCCGTGGATCACAGCGAAGGACTCCAACCGGTCAAAGGTCTTCTGTGCGCCGCGCAGATACGCCCCCACTTCCCGCGCCAGTCGTGTCACGTCGGGCTCGGCCAGCACGGCCGGGTGGTTGTCCGCCCACCAGTCCAGCCCGGCAGTGAACTGTCCGTCGATGTCCACCTTCGCCCGGCGCTCTCCCGTCTCGGCGGTGAGGTCTCCGCAGCGCTCGAAGCGCTGGGCATGCAGGCGAGCCATCTGCTGGACGTGGGCCCGGATCAGGGCCGGGGTCCACTCCCCCGGTGGGAGGACACGGCCGGGCACGAAGGTGACCACCATGTACGGAGCACCCAACGGGTTGTCCGCCGACTCCTCGAGCACCAGCGCCTGCGGTCCGATACCGGCCAGGACCAGGCCGAGTCCGTGGAACTCCTCCCGCATCGGCCGCGGCAGCTCCTCCACCGGACGCCGGGCGATCCGCACCACCACCCGTTGCCCGCCGGCCTCCAGCAACCACGCCGCGAAGCTCTCCCCCTGCCCCAGCAGACGCACCTCGTCACCGTCTCCGGGTGACGAGCCCAGGCCGACCGCGGCCGGGGCCTGACCGGCCAGACGAGTCAGTCGATCAGCCATGGACGGATGCTCAGGACGGG
>NZ_JAVKPU010000032.1:0-1730 GCF_040981025.1 Kocuria sp. CPCC 205261
TGGCCGGGATGGCCCACCAAGCGGTGGGAGCATTGCCGTCCGCGCTGGGTCGCAAGGCGATGGAAACGGCGGGGGTGGACCGACTCGGTGCCCTGTACACCGCGATCGAGGCCGTGCGGCGCGGTGGGACGATCTCGATCAGCGGGGTGTACGGCGGGATGAAGGACCCGCTGCCGTTGATGACGATGTTCGACAAGCAGCTCCAGTTGCGGATGGGTCAGTGCAACGTGCGGCGGTGGACCGAGGAACTGCTGCCGCTGGTCGATGACCCCGCCGACCCGCTGGGCGTGCTGGACCTCACCACGCACACCTCCCCCCTGGACCAGGCGCCGGCGATGTACGAGAAGTTCCAGAAGAAGGAAGACGGCTGCATCAAGGTCGTTCTCAAGCCCTAGCCTCCCAGTACGCGCCGGAGCCCGGTCTCCATCTCGAGACCGGGCACTGGCGTGTCTTGGGCCCGTCCGTGGCCCGCGCCCACACCGGGTGGCCGCGTGGTGCGTTCACCGTTCACGGCCAGCACCGGGGTCGATCGCACACAGCAGCGCAGAGGGGCGCGGGGATTCATCGGGCGAAGTCAGTGGCCGGAATAGTGCTCTGGGGGGCCGTGTTGCCACGGGTATGAAGGCAATTGGATTCCATACCCCCGGTGACCCGGACGTCCTCGACGTGATCGAGCTTCCCGATCCCGTTCCCGGCGAGGGCGAGGTCTTGATTCGTGTTCACGCGGCCGCGGTGAACCCTACCGACCTCACCGGGCGCACCCGGCAGCGGCGGGCGGGGACAGCCGGGGGACCGTATGTGCTGGGCATGGATGCGGCCGGGGTCATCGAACAGATCGGCCCCGAGACCCAGACCGATCTGAGGGTCGGTGATCGCGTCATGGCCATCATCGTCCCGCGCGGCTCACACGGGGCTTATGCCGAACGCGTGGCGGTTCCGGCCGAGTCCGTGGCGCCCATGCCGTCGAACACCGGCTTCGCCGAGGCCGCCACCTTGCCGATGAACGGGCTGACCGCGCGACTGGCCCTGGACAGGCTGGGCCTGGACGCCGGTGATGTGGTGGCGGTGACCGGTGCAGCCGGGGCCATGGGCGGGTACGCGGTGCAGCTGGCTAAGGCCGACGGGCTGAGGGTCGTGGCCGACGCCGCACCGCAGGACGAGGAACTCGTCAAGAGCCTGGGAGCGGACCTGGTGCTGCCCCGCGGCGAGGGCTTCGCACAAGCGGTGCGCGAGCACTACCCCGCCGGGGTGGATGCGCTGATCGACGGTGCCGTACAGGGGAACGAGATCGCGGCCGCGATCAAGGACCGTGGAACGGTGATCACCCTGCGCGGATACGACCAACCAGGCGAGCGGGGCATCGTGTTCCAGCCGATCGTGGTGGTCGACTACGCCCGTGCCTCGGAGAAATTACACACCCTTGGCCGCCAGGCCGAAGAAGGCCTGCTGAGCCTGCGCGTAGCCCAGGAGCTCCCGATGGACCAGGCTCCCCAGGCTCACCGGCGCCTGGAAGCAGGAGGGGTGCGCGGGCGGCTCGTCCTGGTCTTCTGAGGTGGCGACAACGGGAGCGTCGTTACCTACTACCTCACGAAGCGTGTAGGGCCGAGGACATGCCGGTATTGGAGGGGGGAGGTGCCGGCATGCCCTCGACCGTTATCGACGGTAGACCAGCACCCTGTGCGCATGAACCGCTGTGGACACCCGAGGATTACCTGACTTGCCCCGAGGTG
>NZ_JAVKPU010000033.1:0-1687 GCF_040981025.1 Kocuria sp. CPCC 205261
CCTGACTCGTGCCACTTGAGAGCTCCTGGCTGACTTGGCCGGTGTTGTCGCTGGTCAGGGTCCTGTGGCGGGGGTCGGCGACACACTAATCGGGTGGGTAGGGTCGGACCGTGGTGTTCGTGCGTAAGGTCCGGACGGCGTCGGGGGCGACGGCGGTGCAGATCGCTGAGCGCCGGGGCGGGCGGGACAAAGTCCTCGAGCACCTGGGCTCAGCGCACACCGAGGCCGAGCTGACCGCGCTGTTGGAGGCCGCCCGGGTGAAGATGCACCCGGGTCAGGGCGAGCTCGACCTGAGCGCGGGCGCGGTGCCGGCGGGGCAGTCGGTGATCACCGGCAAGTGCAGCGCACTGCTGTGGCACGTGCTGACCAGCGCGTACGCCAGGTTGGGGTTCGATGCCCTGGGCGATGAGGCGTTCAAGGCGCTGGTGCTGGCGCGGATCGTGGAACCCACGAGCAAGGCCGACTCGCTGCGGGTGCTGGACGAGCTCGGTGTGCCGCACGCGTCGCTGCGCACGATGTTCCGGTGCCTGGCCCGGGCCCAGGAACGCGGCTACCGCGACCAGGTCGCCGCGGCGTGCTTCGCCCACGCCGCCGGGCACGGGGACCTGTCGCTGGTCCTGTACGACGTAACCACCCTCTACTTCGAGGCCGAGCAGGAGGACGAGCTGCGCAAGGTCGGCTATTCGAAGGAGCGGCGCGTGGACCCGCAGGTCGTCGTGGGGCTGCTCGTGGACCGTGCCGGGTTCCCGCTGGAGGTGGGGTGCTTCGAGGGCAACAAGGCCGAGACCGCCACGATCCTGCCGATCATCGAGCAGTTCCAGCAGCGCCACAACCTGGCCGACATCGTGGTGGTCGCCGACGCGGGCATGCTCTCCTCATCGAACCTCAAGGAGCTGGATGCGGCCGGGTTGCGGTTCATCGTCGGCTCGCGGGTCACCAAGGCCCCCGGCGACCTCGCTTCTCATTTCCGGTGGCACGGGGATGCGTTCACCGACGGACAGATCATCGACACCATCACTCCACGGGTGGCCACCACCAAGGCGGCCTCGGTCAACGACGTCACCAAGCGCGCCGAACCCGTGTGGGACCCCGCGGTGCACGATCGGTCGTGGCGGGCGGTATGGGCGTACTCCGTCAAGCGCGCCGCACGGGACCGGGCCACCCTCACCCTGCAGGAGAACCGCGCCAAGGCGGTCATCGCCGGCGAGAAGCCAGCCCGCACACCGCGGTTCGTGAAGACGGTGAACGGCTCGACGCGCCTGGACGAGGACGCCCTGACCCGCGCCCGCAGCCTGGCCGGGCTGAAGGGCTACGTCACCAACCTGCCCGTCACGACCATGCCCGCAGCGGAGGTGATCGCCTCCTACCACTCGTTGTGGCAGGTCGAGGCCTCGTTCCGGATGAGCAAGACCGACCTGCGGGCCAGGCCCATGTTCCACCACGACCGCGATGCCATCGAGGCCCACCTCACCATCGTCGTCACCGCCCTGGCCGTCGCCCGTCACCTGCAGGATCAGACCGGGATGAGCATCAAGAAGATCGTCCAGGCCCTACGCCCGCTGCAACAGGTCACCGTCGTCATCGCCGGTCACCCCCACGTCGCCGCCGACCCGCTGACCGGCAGCCAGCGAGATCCTCACCGCCACCGGCACCGAATGGCCAACACACTAAATTGGCACGACTCGGG
>NZ_JAVKPU010000034.1:0-1425 GCF_040981025.1 Kocuria sp. CPCC 205261
GGCTCTTCAGGATCCAGGGTGTAGTCGCGGCCTGAACCCGCCGGTCTCCAGGAGCGATCTGGCGATGTAGTTGGTGAGGTTGCGGAACCCGAGCGCGGAGCCGCGCAGGTGTTCGAGCCGGCCGTTGATCGCCTCGGTCGGGCCGTTGGATGTACCAGGACGATCGAAGTAGGCCAGCACGTCGGTGGCCCGCTTGGTCAGGGTCCGGCCGAGCGTGATCACCTCGCTCAACGCACCCGGGACGCCGTGGCTGAGGGAGTGGATCAGCCGCTGCATCAGCGCTCGGCCTCGGGCCCGGTCGGGTTCTCGGTAGGCGGCGATCATCCTCTGGTAGATCCCCCAGGTGGCCTCGACCTCGACGTGGGCGTCGGCCGTGAACAGCTTCTCCAGCCGGTCCCGCTGCTTGTCGGTGAGCAGGTCCGCTCCGGTGTGCAGGGTCCGGCGAGCCGAGTAGAGGGGATCGCCGGCCCGGCCGCGGTGGCCACGGGTGTCCTGCTGAACGCGGCGCCGGCACTGATCCAGGGCATCGCCGGCCAGGCGCACGACGTGGAAGGGATCCATGACCGCGGTCGCCTCGGGCAGCTCCTCGGTGGTGGCGGTCTTGAACCCGCTGAACCCGTCCATCGCGACTACTTCCACGCCCTGGCGCCAAGGGTTCTCGCGCTCGGCCAACCATGTCTTGAACGCCTGTTTGGAGCGGCCCTCGACCATGTCCAGCAGCCGGGCGGGACCCGTCCCGGCGCGAACCGGGGTGAGGTCGATGATGACGGTGACGTACTTGTCGCCGCGGCGGGTGTGGCGCCAGACGTGCTCGTCGACGCCGATGACCTTGACCCCGTCGAACCGGCCGGGGTCGTCGATGAGCACCCGCTTGCCCTCGGCCAGCACGGCGTCGTTGGCGGTGTTCCACGAGACTCCCAGGCCTTCGGCGACGCGGGCCACGGTCAGGTGCTGGCACACGATCCCTTCCAGCGCCCACCGCAGACCGCGACGGGAGAGCCTCGCCCGCGGCTCGGCCGCCTTGGTGGTGTCCTGGCGCCACACGTGTCCGCACCCGGTGCACCGGTAGCGGCGAACCGTGACCAGCAGCGTCGTAGGTCGCCAGCCCAGCGGCTCGTGCGCCAGGCGCCGCACCACGGTGTCGCGGGGCGTGCCCTCGCAGCCGCAGCGTCGGCACCACTGGTCCGGTTCCAGGACCCGGCAGGCCAGGATCGCCTGCTCGGGCTCGAGGCGCTGACCGACGACGTCAAGACCGAGCTCGTCGAGACGGCAGAAGGTGGTCAAGTCAGGGCAGGCGAAGGTAGCGTCAGGCACGTCGAGGTCTTCCAGATGAGGCGTGTAGGAACCTTCATCTTCGGGAGGCCTCGACCCCTATCCGGCGACCGACGCGCCGACCCCAACTACACCCTGGATCCTGAAGAGCCG
>NZ_JAVKPU010000035.1:0-1411 GCF_040981025.1 Kocuria sp. CPCC 205261
GGTCAAGCCCCGAGAAGTGGTGTAGCGATCTTTCGTAGGGGTCAGGCAGTGAGGGCGGTCAGGGGGTCGGGGATCACCTCGCTTCCGGTGCGGGCCGCGGGGGTGAGCCGGCAACGGGTGAGGACCTCGAGTCCGAGGTAGCGGCGGCCCTCGGCCCACTCATCGGTCTGCTCGGCCAGCACCGCGCCCACGAGGCGAACGATGGCGGCTCGGTTGGGGAAGATCCCGACCGCGTCGGTGCGCCGGCGGATCTCCTTGTTCAGCCTCTCGGCGGGGTTGTTGGACCAGATCTGCATCCACACGTCTTTCGGGAAGCCGGTGAAGGCCAGCAGGTCCTCCCGGGCGTCGGCCAGGTGCTCAGCCACCTCGGGCAGCTTCTCGGCGACGTAGTCGATCAGCCGGTCGAACTGGGCGTTCACCGCGGCGGCATCGGGCTGGTCATAGACCGAGTGCAGCATCGCCTTCACGGCCGGCCACATGCTCTTCGGGCAGATCGACATGAGATTGGCCGCGTAGTGGGTGCGGCACCGCTGCCAGGACGCCCCGGGCAGGTGCGCGGCGATCGCGTCCTTGAGACCGGCGTGGGCGTCACTGGTGACCAGGCGGACTCCGCCCAGGCCCCGGGCCACCAGGTCGGCGAAGAACTCGTTCCACGCCGCCCCGGTCTCGGCCGTGGCCACCCGCATCCCGAGGACCTCCCGGTGGCCGTCGCCGTTGACCCCGGTGGCCAGCAGCACGACCGCGTTGACCACCCGCCCGCCCTCTCGGACCTTCATGGTCAGCGCGTCGGCGGCGACGAACGTAAAAGGGCCGGCCTCGTCCAGTGGCCGGTGGCGGAAGGACTCCACGTGCTCGTCGAGGTCACCGGCCATGCGCGAGACCTGGGACTTCGACAGGGAGTTGATGCCCAGGGTCTTCACCAGCTTGTCCATCCGACGGGTCGAGACCCCGGCGAGGTAACAGTCGGCGACCACGGTAATCAGCGCGGACTCAGCCCGTTTGCGCCGCTCCAGCAACCACTCGGGGAAGTAGGTGCCGGTGCGCAGTTTCGGCACGGCGACGTCGATCGTGCCGATGCGGGTGTCGAGCTCACGGTGCCGGTAGCCGTTGCGCTGCGCAGACCGGGTCGGGGTGGGCTTGCCCCATTCGGCGCCGACCACCGCCTCGGCATCAGCAGACAAGAGAGCGTTGATCACCGTCTGCAACAAGCTGCGCATCAGATCCGGGGACGCGTCGGACAGGGCTTCGCCGAGCAGGCCGGCAGGGTCGACAATGTGAGGAGCGGTCATCGTGATGATGTCCTTTCGAGGGTGCTGTGAGAGGTGAACTCGAAAGATCTCACGGTGGCCGCGCTCTCGTCGGCAACGACGAGCAAGACCACCGCGCTACACCACTATCGGGGGCTCAACTC
>NZ_JAVKPU010000036.1:0-1336 GCF_040981025.1 Kocuria sp. CPCC 205261
TCGGGAGGCCTCGACCCCTATCCGGCGACCGACGCGCCGACCCCAACTACACCCTGGATCCTGAAGAGCCGCCAATTAGATCCGAAAGTCACAAGTCGGGATTTTGAAAGCTGTGGCCGGCCCTCGTCGGCGGACCGGCCACTATGGTCACTGAGTTGGGTGAGGGCCTGCCCTGGGGACTGCCCCGACTTTCCTTGACTCTCGGGGTTGATGGTTTTCAGGCGGCTCGGAGGCCGTGATTGATGGTCTCAAACTCGATCGGGGTGAGACGACCCAGACGGCGTTGCCGGCGCCGGCGGTGGTAGGACTTCTCGATCCAGGTCACGATCGCCAGACGCAGGTCCTCCCGACTGGGCCAGCGCTGCCGGTCCAGGACGTTCTTCTGGAGCAAGGCGAAGAAGGATTCCATGGCGGCGTTGTCCGCGCACGCCCCGACTCGGCCCATCGACCCCACAAGGTCGTGGTGGGCGAGCTCGTGCACGAACTTCCGGGCACGAAATTGACCAGGTTCAACCGGTCGTTGCAACACCGGTTGAACCCGGTCTGTGTGCCGGAGACCCTGGACCACTACCTCTTCGACATGCCAGAAACGATCACGCGGTCCGAAGCCCCCAGCCCCGAAGACATCGCGATTGTCGCCGGAGACCAGGACACCTTCACCCGCGTAGCGCAGAAGGAAAAACTGCTCGACTGGTACACCGTCCATACCTCGTCCCCGGGAATCGTAAACATTGCGATCGCGCAGCGCAGCAACGCCTCGTACACCGATCGACTCATCCGCACCATGGTCACCGTATGGGCAATAGCTTCGGCGCTGTGGCTGATCACCCTCGTAACCTGGGCTAGCCTCACCGATGTCACCCTCGCCACGTTTCTACTCGGTGCTCTGCTTCCCGTGTTACCCGTGTTTCTCGACGTCACCGAATATGTCCTTAACACATGGCAGGCAGCGCACGACCGGGCAGACCTTGCAGCAACTATCGCCAGACGCCTCACCACCGCCCGCGAGTCAATCCAACCCCAGGACCTCCTCGTCTGGCAGGAACACCTCTTCGAACTCAGACGCACCACCCCCCAAGTCCCCAACTGGCTCTACAAGCTCAACCGACCGAAGAACGAAAACGCGATGAACCAGGCAGCACAGCAACTAGGACAAAACGGCGCTACTTGAACAAGCATGTCGCCGCTGCCCCACAGTGGTTTTTTGCACGCGCAAGGGGAGGCGGTGGGACTGTCCGATAAACGGTGTGTGGGGCCCGGCCCAACACCTCGGGGCAAGTCAGGTAATCCTCGGGTGTCCACAGCGGTTCATGCGCACAGGGTGCTGGTCTACCGT
>NZ_JAVKPU010000037.1:0-1301 GCF_040981025.1 Kocuria sp. CPCC 205261
TGAAGCGCCCTGGGTTTCGTTCCGAGGTCAGGACGCAACGGGCGCTACGTCGTGGTCGTGAGTGTAGGCTACTTCGACCTCCGCGGGCGTGAGGTAGCCGAGGGCCTCGTGCAGACGGACGGTGTTCCACCAGTGCACCCACCCCATCGTGGCCAGTTCCACCGCCTCGGTGGACTCCCACACACGTTTCGCGTGGATGAGTTCGGCTTTGTAGAGCCCGTTGACCGTCTCGGCCAGGGCGTTGTCGTAGGAATCCCCGACCGTGCCCACCGAGGCGCTCACTCCGGCGGCGATCAACGCATCCGAGTAGGCCAGACTGACGTACTGGCTACCCCGGTCGCTGTGGTGTACCAGGCCCTGTCGGCCGCGGCTGGCACCGGTGTTCAGCAGGGCATGTTCCAGGGCCAGTAACGGCAACCCCACGGTGTGCAGCGAGGCAGAGACTGCCCAGCCCACGATTTTTCGGGTGAACACGTCGGTGACGAACGCTGTGTAGCAGAACCCGCCCAGGGACCTGACGTAGGTGATGTCAGCGACCCACAACTGATGCGGCCTCTCGGCGGTGAAGTGCCGTTTCACGAGGTCAGGGCGGTGGTCAGGCTCACCGGCAGGGCGCGTGGTGACGGGCTTGCGACCACGTCGGACGCCCTGCAGGGCGGCGGCACGCATGAGCCGAGCGACCTGATCACGGCCGATCTCCCAGCCGGCGCGGGCCATCGCGTGGTGCATCTTCCGCACCCCGTAGACCGAGTAGTTCTCCGCGTGGATCCGCTTGAGTTCCTCGGTGAGGATTTTGTCTCGCAGTGCCCTCGCGGACGCGGGGCGCTGCTTCGCGGCACGGTAGCCGCGGGAGGTGATGAACCCACATCCCGTCGCACTCAGTGTGCGGCAGATGGCCTCGACCCCGAACTGATCGCGGTGCATATCGATGAACCGGATCATCTCGTCGTGGGGCGGTCGAGTTCCGCTGCGAAAAAAGCCGAGGCGGCTTTGAGAATCTCATTGGCTCGGCGGGCTTCGGCGAGTTCGCGTTTGAGGCGCTTGTTCTCCTGCTGCAGGTCCTCTCCGGCGGGTATCTGCTCGATCTCATGGCCGTGGCGGTTGCACCACATCCGCAAGGTCTCCTCCCCGACGCCAAGCTGTGGGGCCACGGCCCGGATGGAATGCGAGCGTGGGCCGCCCTGCGCGGCCTGGCGTTCCAGGACCATCCGCACGGCGCGCTCACGCAACTCGGGGCTGAACTTCTTGGGCATGTTCCGATTCTCCTTCAGTTGGATCGGAACGAAACCCAGGGCGCTTCA
>NZ_JAVKPU010000038.1:0-1148 GCF_040981025.1 Kocuria sp. CPCC 205261
CCTGCATAAAAGAGCGAAGAAAGAGAAAAGATTTCTAAATAAAACGTTTACCTTAATTCCGCAACACTTTGATTTAACTTTATTTATAAGTTCCTGAGCAACAAAAAGTTGCTCAGGATTTTGCCATGTCAGATTTTTCACTTATCTTAGTGTTGCAATTCAAAACAAGCGTAAATCGTAACAAGACATGGCAAAGGTACAAATAAAATCTGAAAAACTCACACCTTTTGGAGGAATTTTTTCAATCATGGAGCAATTTGACTCCATGCTTTCACCTATTATCGACCAGACACTTGGTCAGAGATGCCGCAGTATCATCGGATACCAGTACAGCGAAATTATTCGTTCTCTGATGAGCGTATACTTCTGTGGCGGTTCATGCGTGGAGGATGTAACATCGCATCTGATGCGTCATCTCTCGTATCATCCGACCTTGCGCACATGCAGCTCTGATACCATCCTCAGAGCCATCAAGGAACTGACACAGGAAAACATCTCATATACTTCCGATAAGGGCAAGACCTATGATTTCAATACGGCAGACAAGCTCAACGCCTTGCTTATAAAAGCCTTGGTTTCCACTGGTGAACTGAATGAGGTGGAAACCTACGATGTTGATTTCGACCATCAGTTCCTTGAAACAGAGAAGTATGATGCAAAACCGACATACAAGAAGTTCCTCGGCTACAGACCTGGCGTATATGTCATCGGTGACATGATTGTCTATGTCGAGAACAGCGATGGCAACACAAATGTGCGCTTTTATCAGGCTGAGACCCACAAGAGATTCTTTGCCCTACTGGAAGCCAACAGCATCCGTGTGAATCGCTTCAGAGCCGACTGTGGTTCGTGCTCGAAGGAAATTGTCAGTGAGATAGAGAAGCATTGCACGCACTTCTACATCCGCGCCAACAGATGCAGTTCGCTCTACGATGACTTGTTTTCACTGAGGGGATGGAAGACGGAGGAAATCAACGGCATCCAGTTTGAACTCAATTCCATTCTTGTTGAGAAATGGGAAGGCAAGTGCTATCGTCTTGTCATTCAGAGACAAAAGCGCATGGATGGAGAGCTTGACTTGTGGGAAGGTGAATACACCTACAGATGCATTCTTACCACCGATTATGACTCATCAACAAGAGACATCG
>NZ_JAVKPU010000039.1:0-1099 GCF_040981025.1 Kocuria sp. CPCC 205261
CCCGACCCCCTGACCGCCCTCACTGCCTGACCCCTACGAAAGATCGCTACACCACTTCTCGGGGCTTGACCCTTCTATGTCGGTCAAGAGCCATTCACGCTCGGGGTCGTAGCGTTGAGGGTTCGATAGACGTGACGGGCTAGGTAGTGCTTGATGCAGCGGCGGATCTTTCGGTCGTTCCTTCCTTCCGCTCGGCGCTTGGTGACGTATAGCCGAGTCAGGGCGTCGTAGGTCATCTTGGTGGTCGAGACCGGGCGTGGGGAACGAGTAGGTGATAACTGATCGTTAGCGTTGAGAGGCGCTGGCGGGGAGGATGTCATCATGCCCGGTCCTTGTCAGCTGAAGAAGCGGATCCGCCTCCTGGAGCAGGACAACGAGGTGCTCAGTAGGGCTGCGGCGTATGTGTCGCAAGCGAATCTGCGTTTCGGCGGCTGCCCACACTGACATACCCGCTCGTTGCCGAGCTCGCCGGCGCGGGAAGGGGAACACAACGGGCCCGCCGGTGTTCGAGGACCACCTCCAGCGGGTCTTCCGCGCCGATGAGCCGAACCGGCTCTGGCTGAGGGGTATCACGGGGGATTGGACGAGGGAGGGCACGCTCTACTGTTGCGCGATCGAAGACGTGTTCTCCACCCGCGTCGTCGGATACTCGATCTCGGAGCGGATGACCGCGAAACTCGCCGTGGACGCGGTCCGCAATGCACTCGCCCGCCGAGGCGACGTCGCCGGGTGCATGCTGCACGCCGACAGAGATAGCCAGTTCCGTGGTCGCGCGATGGCCCGGCAGCTGCGCCTGGCCATCGTGGTCTGGATCGAGCGGAAGTATCACCGTCAACGAGCCCAGGACAGACTCGGCGGGTTGACGCCCATCGAGTTCGAAGCCAAACTAACCAAGCCGCTCACACTCGCGGCCTAAACCGAAACCGTCGCCGGCTCGTTCCCCACTCCCAACGACACGCTCTCTTACAACTGGTACAAAAAAGCATCGAGTACCACCCGGCGCCACCCATGTGGCCAACGCCCGCAAATGAAGCGCCCTGGGTTTCGTTCCGATCCAACTGAAGGAGAATCGGAACATGCCCAAGAAGTTCAGCCCCGA
>NZ_JAVKPU010000004.1:0-200743 GCF_040981025.1 Kocuria sp. CPCC 205261
GCCGAATAACCATCGCACGCACCTCTCGATCAGAGTGTTGCGACGATGGCTGGAACTCAAGCCGACGAGGGAAAGCTCTACCTCTGCGCCATCAAGGACGTGTTCTCAGCCCGGATCGTCGGCTACTCGATCAGCGACCGTATGAAGGCGCGACTGGCGGTGAACGCCCTGGACAACGCCGCTTCCCGCCGCGGTGACGTCGCTGGCTGCATCGTACATTCGGACCGAGGATCCCAGTTCCGGTCACGCAAATTCGTGCAGACGTTGAACCGTCATCACCTCATCGGATCGATGGGGAGAGTCGGTGCCGCTGGGGACAACGCCGCGATGGAGTCCTTCTTCGCCCTGCTGCAAAAGAACGTCCTGGACCGGAAGCGGTGGCGGACCCGCGACGAGCTCCGGATCGCGATCGTTACCTGGATCGAACGCAAGTATCACCGCCGCCGTCGACAGGCCCGTCTGGGTCGATTGACCCCCATCGAATACGAGACCATCATGAACCCCGCCGTGAGCCTCGCGGCCTGACACCCCAACTGTCACCTGTTCGTGCGGCAGTCCCGGTCACGACATGTCCAACATGGCCGCCAGCGCCACCCTCCACTGCCTCACCGGCTGCTCCATCGGCGAGATCCTCGGCCTGATCCTGGCCACCGTGTTCGGGTGGGGCAACGTCACCAGCACCGCCGTGGCCATCGCCCTGGCCTTCGTGTTCGGCTATGCCCTGTCCTCCCTGCCCCTGCTGCGCGCCGGCATCAGCGTGGGTCGGGCCCTGCGTCTCGTGCTCGCCGCGGACACCGTCTCCATCCTCACCATGGAGGTCGTGGACAACCTCGTCATGTGGCTGGTCCCCGGCGCCATGGACGCCGGCCTGCTGGACGCCCTGTTCTGGGGTTCCATGGCCCTGTCCCTCGTGATCGCGTACTTCGCGGCATACCCGGTGAACAAGGCCCTGCTGCGCCGCGGCAAGGGCCACGCCATCACCCACCACGCCTCCGGCGGCGGCCCCATGGACAACCGCCCCCTGGCGTACGGCATCAGCGCGTTCATGCTGGGCGGCTTCGTCGCCTCCCTCGGTACCCTGCTGTAGGGAACCAGTGCAGCGGGGTTCCGCTGCCACCCCGCATTCCCACCAGAAACCCGCCCGTACCGGGGTCCAGCAACCCGGGCGGGCCCGCAGAAAGGATCCTTTCCCATGCGTCGACTTCCCCTCACCCTCGCCGGTCTCGCCATCCTGGTGACCGCCACCGCCTGCTCCGCCGGTTCCGATTCCGCGGACCACTCCGCCCACGAGGGCCACGAGACCAGCGCGACCTCCAGCGCGACGAGCCAGGCGACGTCGTCCTCCGCGAGTGGCACGCCCAGTGCGAGCCAGGGCGGGCACGAGCACATGCACGCCATGGACGGTGGCCCCGCCCCGGAGGGCATCGTCGCCGCGGAGAAGCCCACCTACCCGGTGGGCACGCAGGTCACGCTGACCGCCGACCACATGGAGGGCATGAAGGGCGCCCCGGCCACTGTGGTGGGCGCTTACAAGACCGTGGCCTACGCCGTGAACTACACCCCCACGGACGGCGGACCCGAGGTCACCAACCACAAGTGGGTCGTCCAGGAGGAACTCCAGGGTGCCGGTTCCGAGCGCCTCGCGGACGGGACCGAGGTCACCATCGAGGCGGACCACATGCCCGGCATGAAGGGCGCCACGGGCACCGTTGCCTCCTCCACCACCCAGACCGTCTACATGGTGGACTATGAGGCGGACGGCATGACCATGACCAACCACAAGTGGGTCGTGGAGAAGGAGATGAAGCCCCGCGGCTGATTCCACCGCACGAAGTGTCATCTCCCGCCAACCTGCATGTATTCGAATACTCTTGGCCTCATCTCCTCCGCTGCCGCGGACCCGGAGCGTGTTCATCCCCCCAACACACGGAGCCCCTCGTGACCTCTGCGCAGCTCTCCATCCTCGTGGCGGACGACGACCCCGATATCCGGGACCTCGTGGTCTTCAAACTGCAGCAGGCGGGATACGAGGTCCGGGCGGTGGAGGATGGCACCGCTGCGCTGAGCGCGCTGGAGGACGGCATCCCAGACGTCGTGGTGCTGGACGTCATGATGCCCGGTCTCAGCGGACTGGACGTGCTGCGCCAGATCCGTGCCACCGAGGCTCTGAAACACCTCAAAGTGGTCCTGCTGACCGCCCGGGCCAGGGACACGGACGTGGACGACGGGTACAACACCGGTGCGGACGAGTACGTCACCAAGCCCTTCAGCCCCCGTGAGCTGCTGCACCGTGTGAACAGCCTCCTCAGCCGGGGGCGGTGACCCGCAGTGGCGACCCCCACGGTGGTCTCCGCGCAGCTGCTGTCCTGGGTGCTGTGGGTTCTGGTATGGGCCGCGGCCCTGCTCCTCGCGACCGTCCTGGGAACGCGTGCAGGCCGGCAGTGGCGTGAACGCCGGGACGCGAAGCTGCTCGGTGAGTTGCGCCCCGCAATGCTCGAGGTCGCGTCCGGTGAGGACGACGACGCCTCCGCCCTGCGCCGCCTGACCGCGGTGCCCCGGCGCCGCGTACCGGTGGTGGACCGCGCCGTCTCCGCGATGCTCTCCAAGGTCAGGGGGGAGCCCGCCCGTGCTCTGGCCCGGGTGCTCGACGCCCACGGACGCGCCGAGTGGGCCATCACGGGGCTCTCCTCCCACAGCGCGGTGCGCCGTGCCCACGCCGCCTGGACCCTCGGGCTGATGCGCGCTCGCGAGTCCGCGCCCCGGCTCCTGCCCCTGCTCCAGGACCGTTCCGCGGACGTGGTGGTTGCCGCCGCCCGTGCCCTGGCGCTGCTCGGCGATGGCTCCGCGGCCCGCGCCGTGCTGCGCGCGGTGGCGCCGCGGCGTCGTCCCCGCGGACTGCCCAGCTGGGTGGCCGTGGAGTCCCTGTGCGCCTTCGACGACGCAGCGGCACCCGTGATCGAGGAGGCCACCCTGCACCCGGACCCGGCGGTGCGCCACGTGGCGGCAACTGTGATCGGAGTGCGCCCCGTGCCAGGTGCCGCTCCCGTCGTGCGTGAGCGCCTGGCACAGGAGACCGACCCCCGGGCCCTCACCGCCTTCGTCGGCGCCCTGGGATGGGTGGGGGGAGCGCAGGACCTCGCCGTCCTGTCCGAGCTCGCCCGCCACCGGGACGAGAGCGTGGCGCTCGCCGCCGTGGAGTCCCTCGAACGGCTGGGTCTGCCCGCCTCCGTGGCGGCCCTGGGCCCCCTGGTCGAGGACACCCGGCCCCGGTTGGCGGAGCGGGCCGCGGTGGCTCTCACCGAACTGGGCCCTGCCGGGCGGGAGCGGCTGCTGGGCGCCCTGGACGGGGACACCCCTGCCGTGCACCCCGCCCACTACGCGCTGCAGCTGAGCGCCATGAGAGGAGCCGGCCGTGGAGTGGCTTGAGCTGCTGCGCGGCGCTGTGGCCGGGATCCTGGCGTTCATTGCGGTGCCGGTGCTGATCTACTTCCTGCTGATCAACACGTCCTACCTGGTGATGATCGTCCTGGCGGCGGTGGACTTCGTGGCCTACCGCCGCCGGATCCCGTTCGCGGGGCGGGAGGAACTGATGCGCTCCCGCACCATGCCCGGCATCAGCGTGGTGGCACCCATGCACAACGAGGAGGTCGGCATCCGCGTGGCCGTGGAGTCCTTTCTGTCGCTGCAGCACCCGCGCCACGAGGTGATCGTGGTGGACGACGGCAGCACCGACAACGGTTTCGAGGTGCTGCGCCGGGCCTTCGACCTGGTGCCGGTGTCCCGGCAGATGCCCGAGGACGTTCCGGTGCGGGAGGCACCGACCAGCATTCACGTCCCACGGGACGGGCGGACCCGGCTGACCGTGGTGCACAAGCGCAACTCGGGCCGCTCCGACTCCACCAACGTGGGCGTCAACCTGGCCCGCGAGGACCTGGTGCTGTTCGTGGACTCGGACTCCATCCTGGACCCCGGGGCGCTGCTGACGGTGTCCCGGCCCTTCATCGAGGACCCGATCTCCACGGTCGCCGCCGGGGGAGTGATCCGCGCCGTCAACGGGTGCCGCGTGAAGGGCGGCCGTGTCCTGGAGGTGCGCATGCCGGGCACGCCGCTCGCGGACATCCAGGTGATGGAGTACCTGCGAGCCTTCCACCTGGGACGCGCAGGCTGGTCCCGGATCAACGCGCTGCTACTCATCAGCGGCGCGTTCGGTGTCTTCCGCCGGGATGCCCTCGTGGCGGTGGGAGGCCTGGACGCCTCGAGCATCGGTGAGGACTTCGAACTGGTGATGCGTCTGCACCGGACCCTCCGCAGGCAGCGCCGGCCCTACCGCGTCACCTTTCTCACGGAGCCCATCTGCTGGACGGAGGTCCCCAGCACCCTGCCCGTGCTGCGGCGGCAGCGGGCGCGCTGGCACCGGGGTCTGTGGGAGACCCTGTGGGCCTACCGGGACATGCTGTTCAACCCCCGCTACGGCCGGCTGGGTCTCGTGGCGGTTCCGTACTACTGGCTCTTCGAGCTGATCGCCCCGCTGCTGGAACTCGCCGGGCTGGTACTGATCGCCCTGGGCTTCGCGCTGGGACTCGTGTCCTGGCAGTACTTCCTGTTGTTCATGCTCGTGGCCTACGCGTATGCGATCATCGTGACCCTCGCGGCCGTGACGATCGAGGAGCTGAGCTACCACAAGTACCCCCGCTGGCGGGACCTGGGCATCACGCTGGGCGCGGTGGTCCTGGAGAACCTGGGCTACCGCCAGCTCACGGCGTGGTGGCGCATGGAGGGCTGGGTGGCCTCCCTGCTGGGGCGCCGCCAGCAGTGGGGCACCATGACCCGTTCGGGTTTCACGGAGGTGAACGAATGAGCGCCCGCTTCCCGGCACTGACCCGCGTGCGGGACGGTGTCCGCCACCGCGGGGTGCGCGCCATCCTCCTGCAGGTGCTCGCCCTGTTGTGCCTCGCACTGCTCTTCACCGGCGCCACCGCACTGTGGGGACTGCACACAGTGCAGCTGAACGTGGCCGCCACGCGCACCACCATCACACCCCTGATGGATGCCACGCACCAGGTGGAGGCCACGCTGCTGCGCGCCCAGACGGCCGCGCGCGGCTACGCGGTCAGCGGAGACCAGGCTTTCGCGCGGGAGTACGCTGAGGCCACTGCGGACCTCACTGCAGCCCAGGACGTCCTGGGTGAGGTGGCGGCCGGGCGGCTGCCGCAGCTGCGGTCCTTGAACGAGTCCGTGGACACGTGGCTCGGCCTCACCCGGGAACCAGGGAGGGACACCCCGCGGAGATCTCTGGACCTGCCCACTACGACATCCGCCATGGACCGGGCCCTCGGTACACTGGAGGACGTCCGGGCGGACGCCTCCCGCCTGCGGGAGCAGCGCAGAGCGGATCTGAACCGGTCCATGACCCTGGCCGCGGCCGCCGTGGTGACTGCCGCGATGCTGTCGATCGCGGTGGCGTTCCTCGCCCTGGGCCGCGCGGACCGCGCCCTCGGGGCGCCGCTGCTCGCGCTGCAGTGCACGGTGGCGAGGCAGCGCGCGGGCGATCACGACGCCGTCGCGGAAACCTCCCACGGCGCTCGTGAAGTGGTGGGCCTCGCCGCGTCCTTCAACGCCTTCACCCGCGAGGCCCGGGACGTGGTGGAGCAGCGGGAGCGCACCCTGGAGCAGCTCACGGAGCTCAACCGCCAGAAATCCGTGTTCGTCTCCACCACCAACCACGAGCTGCGAACCCCGCTCACATCCATCAGCGGCTATGTGGAGATGCTCCAGGACGGGGACTTCGGCAGTGTCGGCCCGGAACAGGCCCGCGTGCTGGAAGTGGTGCGGCGCAACACGGAACGGCTGCGGCTGCTGATCGAGGACCTGCTGCTGATCAACAAGCTGGACCAGGACCAGGAGAACCGCTCGGCGCGCCACTGTGTGCTGGACCTCGCAGAGTGCGTGTCCGGGGTGGTCACCAATCTCGTTCCCCAGGCCGCGGCGGGCGAGGTGACCGTCCACGCGGACACGGACGGTTCGTGGCCCGTGTTCGGGGACCGGGACCGTCTGGAGCGGGCCGTCACCAACGTGGTGGGTAACGCCATCAAGTTCACCCCGCCCCACGGTGCCGTCTCGCTGACGCTGGAAGGCACGCCCGATGGCACGGGAGTCCGCCTGACGTGCACGGACACCGGGATGGGCATTCCCGAGAAAGAGGTGGGGTCCCTCTTCACGAGCTTCACCCGGGCCTCCAACGCCACGGCCCAGCAGGTGCCCGGAACGGGACTGGGGCTCGTGATCATGCGCACCATCGTGGAGCAGCACGGGGGGTCCGTGGCCCTGGAGTCGGTGGAGGGGGAAGGCACCACCGTCACGCTGAATCTCCCCCTGGCGACCCAGCGGAGCGAACCGGTGCAGCGGGTTGTGGCTACCGATGCTCCGTGATGCTCTCCTGAATAAGAATTGTTCGCAACCATGAGGTTCCGTGAAGGTTCGCACCTCGCTCCGCTCCCTCAAGCAGATCCCGGCTCGCAGGTGGTCCGCCACCGGGGCACGACCGATGTGATCAACAGGAAGAATCGGCGCATGAAGGCTCGTTAGGGCTGAGCCGCGCGCGGGGCGCCCCCGGGAACCGGTCCGTGCGGCGTCGGCGATCACCGTGGGGTGCGTAAATTACTCCTGGGCTGCCCCATGTGACGAGTAACCGGGGGTAGCGTCCGCTGGGCGCGAATCCTTGCTGTGGCAAACGTTTGTGCATGCCACTATGGCGACATGGCTACTACCGATTCCACCAGCACACAGATCCAGCTCGTCTCCCGCCCGGAGGGGTGGCCCGAGCACGAGAACTTCCGCACCGTCACCGTGGACCTGCCGGAGCTGCAGGACGGAGAGGTGCGCGTGCGCAACGAGTTCATGTCCGTGGACCCGTACATGCGCGGGCGCATGCGGGACGAGAAGAGCTACGTCCCGCCGTTCGCCCTGAACGAGACCATGACCGGCGGCGCCATCGGCCGCGTGGTCGAGTCCCGCTCCGAGGATCTCCCCGAAGGCACCCCCGTGCTGCACCAGTACGGCTGGCGCGACCTCGCCCAGGGATCTGCCAAGGAGTTCACCAAGGTTGAGGAGCTGCCCAACGCCGAGCTGTCCGTGTACCTGGGCGTGCTGGGCATGACAGGGATGACTGCGTACACCGGGCTCACCCGCATCGCCGGGCTGAAGGAGGGGGACCGCGTGTTCGTTTCCGGTGCCGCCGGCGCCGTGGGCTCCATCGCGGGTCAGATCGCCAAGCTGCTGGGCGCCTCCTACGTGATCGGTTCCGCCGGCTCGGACGAGAAGGCCCGGATGCTCACCGAGAAGTACGGCTTCGACAAGGTGCTCAACTACAAGGATGCCCCCATCCGTGAGCAGCTGGCCGATGCTGTGGGTGAGGATGGCGTGGACGTGTACTACGACAACGTGGGCGGCGACCACCTGGAGGCGGCTCTGGACGTGCTTAACCGTCACGGCCGTGTGGCCGTGTGCGGCGCGATCAGCCAGTACAACTCCACCGAGCGCCCCTGCGGCCCGGACAACATGGGCAACATCATCAAGAACTCCCTCATGCTGGAGGGCTTCACCATGGGTGACCACACTGACGTCGCCCAGGAGTACCGCCAGCGGATGGGTGAGTGGTTCACCTCCGGCAAGGTCACCCACGATGAGACCGTGGTGGAGGGCATCGACCACGCCGTGGACGCGTTCCTGGACATGATGAAGGGCGCGAACAAGGGCAAGATGGTCGTCAAGATCTGAGTGACGTCCTCGCCGCGTGGCTGCGCGGCACTGTGACCGTCGTCGAGGAACCGCTCCGCTGCTCTGCGTGGCGGTTCCTCTCCATATCATGGCCGCGTCCGAGCTGCTCCCCGGCGCCCCACGAGAGGAAACCGTGCCCCGACACCCTCTGCCGCATCGCGTGAGACCCGTGCAGATGCTGCGCGCGCTGCATGCTGAACCCGGTCTCGCGGCGCTGCTCGGGGACTGGATGCACGGGGACGCGGTGATCGGCATCCGGCCCGCGCGCGTGCTCGGTGCGGACGAGGACCCGTTCGCCGCTCTGGGCTCCGCGGACGACGACGATCCTCCCACCGTGGCGCGCGCCGCCCCGCCCAGCACGGGCGGGAACCGGCACGATCTCTGCGTTCTGGCTCGCCCCTGCGCCGATCCCGCCCGCTTCGGTGGCGGGTGGCTCGGTTACCTGGGGTACCAGCTCTCGCGCCGCCTGGAGTCGCTCCCGCCCGCACCTCCGCACTCGGGCGGTCTGCCGGAGCACCACCTGGCGCGCTACGACCACGTCCTGGTGCACGACAGCGCTGCGGACCGCTGGTTCTGTGAGTCCCTGCCCGGTGCGGACCCTGCCCGGGTGGCTGAGACGATTGCGGCGGTGGAGCGGGCGCTCGGTGCCGGCCCGGCGTCATCGTCCGGGGCGTCCGCGCCGCGCTCGTACCGGTGCGGGCCGTTCGAGGCCGCCGTGACCGGCGCGGCCCACGCCAAGGCGGTGCGGCGCGCGCTGGCGCACATCCGGGACGGGGACATCTTCCAGGCGAACATCTGCCGAGAGCTCACAGCGGCATTCGACGGTGACCCACTGGACCTGTTCTGCGCCGGGTACGAGCGGCTGCGGCCGCGTTTCGCCGGGTTCTTGCGCGTGCCGGGCGGCGCGGTGGCCAGCTTCTCGCCCGAGCTCTACCTGCGTCGGACGGGCACCGCCGTGCTCACGTCCCCGATCAAGGGCACCGCGCCCGCGGACTCGGACCCTCGCGAGCTGCACGCCTCCGCCAAGAACCGCGCCGAGAACGTGATGATCGTGGACCTCATGCGCAACGACCTCTCCCGCGTGTGCGTCCCCGGCTCTGTCCTGAGCCCCGCCGTGCCGCGCGTGGAGCCGCACACGGGCGTCCACCACCTGGTCGCGGATGTCCACGGCACGCTGCGCCCCGGGCTCGACGACGCCGCCCTCCTGCGCTCCACGTTTCCGCCCGGTTCGTGCACGGGGGCGCCGAAGGTCAGGGCCACCGAGATCATCAACGCCCTGGAGACCACCGCACGGGGCGTCTACACCGGTGGGATCGGGTACGCGAGCCCCGTGGCGGGGCTGGCCATGAACGTGGCCATCCGTACGTTCGAGTTCTCGGGCGCCACGGTGCGCCTGGGTGTGGGTGGCGGGATCGTCGCCGACTCGGACCCGGACGGGGAGGCGTTCGAGACCCTCGTGAAGGCCGCCCCGCTGCTGGATGCGGTCGGCGCCCGCTTCGGGCCCGAGCTGTCCCGGGAGTGGCGTGAGCACGCGGGGTCCTCGGAGGTGGCGACCCCGGCGTGCGTGGGAGGCGGTGGGGCGCCGTCGAGCGCGGCAGCCGCACTGCGGGACGCGCCCGTGATCCGCTCGACCCCCGACCCCTCCCTGGGGGTCTTCACCACGATGCTCGTCCGCGAGGGGCGCCCCGAGCAGCTGGTGGAGCACCTGGCAAGGCTCGGGAGCAGCGTGCGGGCGTGCTTCTCCCATGAGCTGCCGGGCGCGCTCGCAGAGCAGGTCCGCCAGCGTGCTGCCGGATTGGATGGCCCGCACCGGCTGCGGGTCACGGCAGTTCCGAACGCTGGGAGTCTGTGTCTCGAGATGACCCACGCCCCGCTGAACCCTCCCGGCGCGGCCCCTCCCGTGGATCCGTGGGTGCTGCGCCCGGTGGTGGTGCCCGGCGGGTGGGGGCGCCACAAGTGGGCGGACCGCCGCGCCCTGAACACGACACCCGGTCCGTGGTCCCCGGTGTGTGACCCGCTGCTGGTGGACCAGGACGGCACGGTGCTGGAGACCGGGCGTGCAAATGTGTTCGTGGTGCGCGGTGGCGTGGTCACCACCCCGCCCGTTGACGGCCGGATCCTGCCCGGGGTGATGCGCGCCCGGGTGCTCTCGACCCTGCGGGCCGCCGGGTACGAGGTCCGTGAACAGGACGTCACTCTCACGGACCTCGCTGGGGCGTCGGAGGTGTTCGTGACCAACGCCCTGCGGGGTGCCCAACCCGTGGGGGAGATCCGCGGTGTGGGTGCGTGGGCCCCTGGGCCTGTGACGGTGTGGGTGCAGCGCGCGCTCGCGGACGCCCCGTGGCGAACGGGCGGCATCGCCCCCATTGACACGACCCGGTGAGGTGAGGATGCTCGGGGCACGGCGCCGTCGTCCGGGCCGCGGAGCTCGGGGCGGCGCACCACGCAACCGCGAAGGAGCGCAGCCATGGGCAAGAACCCGCAGGACGAGAACACCGAGTCGGTCAGCCAGGTGGACACCGACGAGCAGCGCCAGAAGGCCGCCGAGCAGGCGAACACCCAGGAGCAGCAGGAGTTCTTCGAGGAGCAGGCCGGCACGGAGGAGCAGTCCCAGGGCTACGGGCACTGAGCACCGCACCGGGCAGCCGCTGACAGGCGAACCGCCCCGCACCAGGAAGGTACGGGGCGGTTCTTCTGCGCCGAGTGGCTGCGGGGTCGGTGGCTACTTCTTCTTGTTCTCGAGGGTCTGCTCGTACTGGGCGAGAGCCAGGCCCACGCTCATGAAGGTGGGCGCCCAGTGGCCCACGAAGATGCCCCAGCGGTCCGACTGGGCCTTGGAGTCGTCGCTCTTGAGGCGCGAGATTCCCCACGACACGAAGGACAGGGCGATCGAGCCCATGCCTGCGGTGTAGGCGTACTCGGAGCGGATACCGGCGTCGTGCAGGGTCTTCATGATCATGGTGTGATCTCCGTTCTGCTCTGCTGAGCAAGTGGTGGTGAAGCAGGGCTGGGTACCTCCACCGTAGATGCCGGGGGGCCAAATAATAAGGGGGTGATGGATCGGGTTCTGCCCGGTCATGGCACCGTTCCTTTCCCTTACCGAGCCGGACCACGCGCCGTCGCGCGGACATGACAGGCTGGTGCCATGAATGATTCCGCTGCAACAGTGCTCCTGGCCGGCTGCGGGGACGTGGGGACCGCCCTGGGATTGCGCCTCGCTGAACGCGGAGTGCGCGCGGTGGGCGTGCGGCGCCGCGCGGACGCGCTGCCCGAGCCCATCGAGCCGGTCTCTCTGGACCTCACCGAACCGGGGGAGGCCGTCCTTCCCGCGGCCGACGCCGTGGTGGTCACCCTCACCGCCGACGGCCGCGACGCGACCGCCTACGAACGCACCTACCTGGGTGCGCTGCGCGGGTTGCACCTGGCCCTGCCGTCCGACGCCGCGCCGCGCGTGGTGCTCGTGTCCTCCACAGGCGTCCTGGGCGGCACCGACGGTGAGGTCGTCACCGAGGCCACCCCGCCCGACCCTCAGCGCGCCACCGCCCACGTGTTGCTCGCCGCGGAGGAGCTCGCCGCCGACCTCTTCCCGGACCTGGTCATCGTGCGCCCCGCGGGGATCTACGGGCCCGGCCGCACGTCCCTGGTCGAGCGGGTCCGCACGGCCACGCCTGTCACCCACCGGCGCGTGACCAACAGGATCCACCGGGACGATCTCGTCACGGTCCTCTCCACCGTGCTCGACGCTCCCGAGCCGCCGCGGTTGCTGCACGCCGTGGATCATGACGCCGCTCAGCTGGGTGACGTCGTCACGCACCTCGCGGCGCGGCTGGGTGTCGCGGTGCCCCCGGACAACTCGCCCGCGGGGGAGGGGCCGCTCGGCAAGATCATCGACGGGGCGCTCGTGCACTCCCTGGTTCCTCGATCCCGGTGGCGCTACCCCACGTTCCGGGAGGGGTACGACGCGCTGCTGGGAGCGTCGTCGCCGGAGGAGTGCGACGCCGACGCCGGGCGAGCCTCCGGCGATGCCGCCGAGTGTGACGCCTGGACCGGGCGGGGCGCGACGTCGAACGCCACGACCGAATCGCGAGGTGCGTGAATGGCCGCGGAGACCCACTGGTTGCTTCCCATCAACCCGGCCGCTCATGGGCAGCACATGCCCGCCGACTGGCGCACCCGCCAGGACGCCACGGCGGTGTGGGAGGCGATCGGGCGCTCGCAGCCCGCGGATCGGTGGTGCCTGCGCACGGGCTACCGAACCATGACGGCGGGGGACACCATCTGGGCCTACCTGTCCCAGCGGCAGGAGCTGTGCGCCACGGGCGCCGTGCGGGAAGTCGTGCGGGAGGGCGATGAGTGGTTCGTGCTCGTGGACTGGGACGTGGAGCGGACCGCGCAGCTGTGCCGGGCCCCGATCCCGCGGGAGGTTTTCGGGCAGGTGCCCATGTCCGTGAGTCGGGCGGGGGAGGGTGCCGTCGGGGCGCTGCGGGCGGTATCGCGCCGGGCAACGTGACGCAATGTCGCTAATACCTCACGAGTAGGTACTTCGGGGCGTTTCCGGGAAGTGTGACACTTTGTGACGACAACCTGGACGTTGCCCCCGGGTGAGGAGTTGAGTATACGGAGTCTTTTTCGATCCCTCATCTCATCGTCCCTTCCTCCGAACGCGCCCTCTTTCCGGTGCGCGGGAAACTGGTACTCACCTATGATCCTTACCGGACTTGTCATCGGCGCGCTGCTGGGCATCGTCATGCAGCGCGGCCGCTTCTGCGTGACGGGCATGCTGCGGGACATCTTCCTGCAGCGCTCGTGGCGCACGTTCACGGCTCTGCTCGTGGTGATCACGGTGCACGCCGTGGGGCTCGCTGCGCTCACCACCCTCGGGGTGATCTCCCCCGACTACCCCTCGTTCATGCCGTTGGCCGTGGTCGTGGGCGGGTTCATGTTCGGGGTGGGGATCATCCTGGCCGGCGGGTGCGCCTCCGGCACGTGGTACCGCTCCGGCGAGGGCCTCGTGGGCTCGTGGATCGCGCTGGCCATGTACGCGCTGTCCGCGTCCGCCATGAAGACCGGCGTGCTCAAGGGCTTCAACTCCGGCATGAAGCAGTGGGACACCGGGCTCACCACCATCCCCAGTGCCCTGGGCGTCTCCCCGTGGCTGTTCGTGATCGTCCTGGCAGCGGTCACCGGTGTGATGGTGCGCCACTTCCTCAACCGCGAGAAGAACACCGTGAAGCCCGCACGGCTGAACGGCCGTCCCGCATGGAAGAAGCCCCTGCACGTCTACACTGCCGGCGCGCTCGTGGGTCTGATCGGCGTCATCGCATGGCCGCTGTCCGCCGCGACCGGCCGCAACGACGGTCTGGGCATCACCACCCCCACCGCCAACCTGCTGAACTTCCTGGTCACCGGAGCAGACGGGAAGCTGGACTGGGGTGTGATGCTCGTGCTCGGCATCCTGGTGGGCTCGTTCATCGCCGCCAAGTCCACGGGTGAGTTCCGCGTGCGCGTCCCGGACGCCACCACCACGGTGCGCTCCATCGCGGGCGGCCTGCTCATGGGTGTGGGCGCGGCCCTGGCCGGTGGCTGCACAGTGGGCAACGGCATGGTCCAGACCAGCCTGTTCACGTTCCAGGGTTGGATCGCGCTGCTGTTCATCGCCCTGGGCGTGGCCGTGGCCACCAGGATCTGGCTCAAGCCCACCGTTACGCAGCCCGCCACCGGCGAAGACGGCACCTACTCCACTGCTCAGAGCCTGGACCACACGGTGGGCGCCACCGCACCGGACGACAACTCGATCGACGCCGCTCCCACCGCGGGGGCTCCCCGCACCTCGGGTGCGAACGTGTTCTCGGGCTTCGCTGCGGCACCCGTCGCGCTCATGGTCAAGGACCCGGCAGGTGCACCATCGAAGAAGCTCACAGGCCTGGGGGACGGCTACTATGCCCTGGACTCGCTCGGTGCCGTGTGCCCGTTCCCGTTGATCGAGGCCAAGGATGTCATGCAGACCCTTCAGACCGGTGAGCACCTGGTGATCGACTTCGACTGCACCCAGGCCACCGAGGCCATTCCGCAGTGGGCGGCCACGGACGGCCACGAGGTCACCGACTTCGTGGAGAAGGGCGACGCCAGCTGGCAGATCACCCTCAAGAAGGGCTGACCCGACAGGCATCCCGGTTCACGACGCCGCCGCGCCACCTCTGCGCCTCACGCTCCCGCCTGCCGGGGGCCGGGGTTGGGAGGGCGCGGCGGCGGCGTCGTACCACCGGGACAGTGCGGAGCGCGGGCCCCGGGGGGGGGCGAGCGCTCCGGAGGTGTCGTGGTGTGCGCGCCGTGACTCAGGCGCGGGAGTCCTGTCGGGCGCGGTGGCGCATGTCCCGCAGGGCCACGGCCAGGGCGAGGAGCACCACGAGCACCACAACGCCCAGTCCCGCCGCGATGCCCACGGACCAGCCCTGGCCGGCGATCACTCCGTACGCCACCGCGGTGATCATGGCGATGCCCACGGCGGTGCCCACGCGCTGGCCGGTCTGCATCACGCCACCGGCGCTGCCCGCGTACTCGAGTGGCACCTCCGCGAGCGTGAGTGTCTGGTTGGGGCTCACCACGGCGCCCTGGCCGAAACCCACGAAGCCCAGGGTGAGCACGAGCCACCACTCGCTGATGTGCCAAGAGTCGTGCAGCAGGATCACCGCCATGCTCAGCAGCAGGCCCACGACCACGCTGAGCATGCCGAGCACCACGATCTTGCGGCCCATCCGGTTCACGCGGCTGCCGGCCAGGTTGGAGGCCACCGCGCTCGCCAAGGCATTGAGCAGGCCCACGCAACCGGCGGCCAGCGCGGTGTGGCCGAGCCCCTTCTGCATGTAGAGGGTGACAAGCACCCACACGCTCGTGATGCCCAGGAAATACAGCGAGATCAGCAGGGTGCCGTTGAGGAAACTGCTGACCCTGAAGATGTCCAGGTCCACCATGGGCTGGTGCCCAGAGGCCTTGAAGTGCTTCTCCCACGCGATCCACAGGGCCAGGAACATGGCGGCGACCGCGAGCAGGGCCCACACCCACGGGCTCGTGCCGGGGGAGCCGGCCTCGATGAACGGGAGCAGGGTGGCGAGCAGCGCGATGCCCAGGAGCACCGCACCCGTGGGGTCCATCTCCCGCAGGGCGTGGCGGATGGTGGTGCCCTCGGGCCTGCGCAGCAGCGGGCGGGGGAACCAGAGGAACGCGAGCACGAGCGCGACGACGCCCACGGGGACGTTCACCATGAACAGCCACCGCCAGCCCTCGGCCGCGCCGCCCGTCTGGATCAGCAGACCTCCCAGGACGGGGCCGATGGCCACGGAGACACCCACTGCGCTGCCCAGCATTCCGAACGCCTTCCCGCGCTCTGCGCCCTTGAAGTACTGCTGGATCATGGCCACGCCCTGCGGGTTGAGCAGCCCAGAGCCCACACCCTGCACGAAGCGGGCCACGATCAGCATGGTGGGATCCGGTGCCAGGCCCGCGGCGATCGAGGACAGCGTGAAGATGGCCACCCCGAGCATCCACAGGAACCCACGCCCGAACACGTCCCCGGCGCGGCCGCCCGCCACCAGGACCACACCGAAGGTCAGCGCGTAGCCGGAGAGGATCCACTGCAGCTGGGACTCGGAGGCGCCCAGTCCCTCCTGGATGGAGGGCAGCCCCACGTTGATGATGCTCACGGCCACCAGGGACATGAAGATGGCCACGAGCAGCACGGCCAGGATCCGCCACCGCCGCGGATCCGTGCCGTGGGCGTAGCCCCGGTGGGTCTGCGGATCCGGGCGCGGGCTGAGGATGGGCAGCTCGCCGGTTCCCGTGGCCGGGGAGCGTTCGTGCCAGGTCTCGCCGGGGTCCGGATCACGGTGGGGGTCAGAGGTCATGAACGCATTATGGGCCCGGTCTCAGACGCGCTGGGCGATGTTTCCCTGCGGCGGATCGTGCCGGACGCATGCACCCCGGTGCTGTCCCAGTGCCGTCCCGGGGGCGGTTTTGGTGCGCGGGACAGGGGGGCGTCATCCTGGAGGCATGACAGTTGAACTGGTGATCCTGGGCCTGGTGGTCGTGACCGCACTGGCTTTCGACTTCACCAACGGATTCCACGACACCGGCAACGCCATGGCAACATCCATCGCCACCGGTGCGCTCTCACCCAGGACGGCGGTTGCACTGTCCGCGGTGCTGAACCTGGTGGGGGCGTTCCTCTCCGTGGAGGTGGCCACCACGGTGACCAAGGACGTCCTGCTCATCCAGACCTCGGACGGCGGACTGGTTCACGGCCTGGACCCCACTCTCGCGCTGGTGCTGATCTTCTCCGGACTCATCGGCGGCATCCTCTGGAACCTGGCCACCTGGCTGTTCGGTCTGCCCTCCAGCTCGTCGCACGCGCTGTTCGGCGGGCTGATCGGCGCCGGCCTGGCCTCGCTCGGCGTCGCCGGGGTCAACTGGTCCGGTGTGGTCCAGAAAATCCTCGTCCCCGCCGCCCTCGCCCCGTTCATCGCTGGGTGCGTGGCCGCGGTGGGAACGGCGCTCGTCTACCTCATCAGCCGCGCCGCCTCGAACCGCCACAAGGACCGCGGCTTCCGTTGGGGGCAGGTGGGAACAGCGTCGATGGTGTCTCTCGCGCACGGCACGGGTGACGCGCAGAAGACCATGGGCGTGATTGCCCTCGCGCTGATCGCCCACGGGAACCTGAGCGTCCAGGGAATCGAGGACAACGGGCTGCCGCCGTGGATCATCGTCACGTGCGCCGTGGCCATCGCGCTCGGCACCTACCTGGGCGGCTGGCGCGTGATCCGCACCCTGGGCAAGGGACTCGTGGAGATCGAACCGCCGCAGGGCATGGCCGCGGAGGCTTCCTCGGCCGCGATCATCCTCACCTCCAGCCACTTCGGCATGGCGCTGTCGACGACGCACGTGGCCACCGGATCCATCCTCGGTTCGGGCGTCGGCAAGCCCGGGGCACGGGTGCGCTGGGGCGTGGCCGGGCGCATGGTGGTGGGCTGGCTGCTCACCCTCCCCGCCGCGGCCGTGGTGGGTGCGGTGTGCTTCATCATCGCCCGGGCCGTGGGCGGGTTGCCGGGAGCCGTGGTGATCTTCCTGCTCTTGGCGGCGGCGTCCGCGGTGATCTTCCTGCGCTCCCGGCACCAGAAGGTGGACCGGCACAACGTCAATGCCGAGTGGGACGAGAACACCCACTCCGTGGCCCCCGGTGACCCGGACCGGGCCGACACCCAGGAGGTGGCTCGCTCATGATCGCCCAGATGGCGAAATCTGCCCTCGCCGTGTTGCTGGCCGGGCTCTGCTTCGGCGCCGGACTGCCCGCGCTGTTCACGGTGGGCATCGCCCTGTGGAGCCGCGCCACCCTGCCGCCGGGCCCGGACGGCACGGTGCGCAGGAACGCCGTGGCGCTCGCGGGCGCCGTGCTGTGCTTTGCCATCGTGCTCGCCGCCGTGGTGATCGGGGTCCTGTGGATCACCCGGAAGAGCTTGGACCACTACCTAGGGATCTCGGTGTTCGGATGATGACCTTCGACGCGGCGCTGGAGCACCTCCGAGCCGCCTACCCCCAGGGTGTCCCCGAGGACGTGCGCCCCGTTCTGGCGGAGCTGCTCGTGCGCACGGTGGGCTCCCGCCGCGCGGAGCGCCTCCTGGAGGCCCTCGAGCTCCCCAGCCATGACACGCTCGTGGCCGCCTCCGGGTCCGCGGAGCAGCTCGCCGACGTCGCTGCCACCCTCGCGCGCGCCGGCTGGCCCCTCGCCGGGCCGGGTCCGGATGCCCCCGTCCGGCAGCCGGGCTACGTGGCCCGCGCCATGAACTGGCTGCGCGCGGACTACCCCCACGGCGTGCCCGCGCAGGACTACCTCCCGGTCCTGGCGGTGCTGCGCCCGCAGCTCAACGACGAGGACATGGCCGCGATCGCCGAGCAGCTCGCAACGGACGCCCGCACTGAGGGCACCTCCCTCTCCGAGGCGGACGCCCGCGCTGCGATCCACCGGGCCACGGAGGACGAGCCCAAGCCGGAGGAGATGGAGCGCATCCGCGCGATGCTCGCCGCGCACGGCTGGCCGCTGGAGGAGCCGCAGGATCCGGCCGCGGATCCGGGGCAGACCGAGGAGACCCGCTCGTAACCACCTACCAGGGCGCGTCCGCTGAGAAGGCCGGGTGTGTGGGCATCGTCTCGCGCGACGTCGCGCGCATGGGCTACGGCCTGGGGAGCCTGACGCGGGCGGCGTCGTCCGGGGCGGACCGGGACGCCGTGTTCTACGCGAGCAAGGTGGGTGCCCGGCCGCTCCCCGAAGGACCGCGCCCATGACGGCCGCCCCGAAGCCCTCCGAGCTGCCCTATACCGTCCACGAGAACCTGCGCTCGCTCGGCACCGACCACCTGGACGTGGTCTGCCTGCGGCGCATGGACATGCAGCCCGGGCTCGTCATCGAGGACCCCCGCGCACGCGAGATCGCAGAGCAGCTGGGGGTGGCCCCCAACCAGGTGGGACTCGCGTGGGTCCTGGCGCGCTCGCCGCAGTCACTCGTCGTCTCGGGTACGGCCGACCCGGACCACCTTCGCGAGAACGTGGAGGCGGCGGGAGTGCACCTTCCTGCCGAGGTGCTGCGGGAGCTCGACGCCGCGGCATGAGGCGCGCGGGAGTCTCCCGGCGGCGCGGTGCATCTGAGGCGGGAAATGACTGTCCGGTGGCATGGAAGCCGGGCACTTCCCGCCCCAGATGTCGTCGGGGCGGATCAGGAGCGGCGAACCGCGCGGATCAGCCCGGGTTCATCGCCCGCGGCGCGCCCATGCCCGGATCCACCTGCGTGGGGCCGCTGGCGGAGGGGCGGATGTCCACGTCGAAGATCTCCGTGGGCAGATACACCGTGGCGCACGAGTTGGGGATGTCCACCACCCCGGAGAAGCGACCTTCGATGGGGGCGGCGCCCAGCAGCAGGTACGCCTGCTCCTTGGACCAGCCGAACTTGGCGAGGTAGTCGATCGCGTGCAGGATCGCGCGCTGGTAGGACAGGTGGGAGTCCAGGTAGCGCTGCTCGCCGTCGAGCGTGACAGACGTGCCGGAGAACGCGAGCCACTCCGAGTACACCGGACCGTTGCGCCCGGGCATGAAGATGGCGTTCTCGCTCACGCCGTAGGTGTCCATGCCGCCCTTGATCACGTCCACGTGAATGTCGATGAACCCGCCCATCTCGATGCCGCCGCAGAACGTGATCTCACCGTCCCCCTGGGAGAAGTGCAGGTCCCCCATGGAGAGGTTCGCCCCGGACACGTACACCGGGTAGAACACGCGCGAGCCCTTGGTGAAGTTCTTGATGTCCTGGTTGCCGCCGTTCTCGCGCGGGGGAGCCGTGCGGGCGCCCTCGCTGGCCACGCGGTCGAAGTCGGTGCCGGTCAGCGAACCCAGGATCGCGGCGTCGGGTTCGGGTGGCAAAGCCAGCGGGGGCACGCGCTGGGGATCGGTGGCGATCAGATCGCCCTCGCGCTTGTTCCACGTTTTCAGCAGCTCGGAGGACGGCGCGGTGCCCATGAGACCGGGGTGGACCATGCCCGTGAACTTCACGCCGGGGATGTGCCGGGACGTGCACTCGCCGCCGCGGAAGTCCCACACGGCCTTGTAGGCGTCCGGGAACTGGTCCACCAGGAAGCTGCCGCCGTTCTTCTGCGCGAAGATCCCGGTGTAGCCCCAGCCCTGCCCGGCCAGCGGCCCCTCCTCCTGCGGAATGGGCCCCACGTCCAGGATGTCCACGATCAGCAGGTCACCGGGCTCCGCGCCCTCGATCCGGAACGGCCCGGACAGTGCATGCACCCGGTTCAGGGGTGCGTCCCGGATGTCGTCCGCGGAGTCGTCGTTCTTGATGGCGCCGTCGAACCACTCGCGGCAGTCAATGCGGTAGCTCTCGCCACGTTTGAGCGTGGCCACGGGCGGGATGTCCGGGTGCCAGCGGTTGTGGCCGGTCAGCTTCTGCTCGGTGAAGGGCTTGGTCGAGTCCAGCGGGAAAATCACTTCTGGCATGGTCCGTGACCTTTCTGGAGAGCCCCGCGGGCGGTTCCCGCGCGGCAGTGTGGGGAAGCTACGGCCGCGGCAGCTTCGCGTGCCGGGGGTCCCGGGTCACGGCCGGGGCCGCGCCGGGGGCGCCGGGCTGGCGGGGCAGGGATCGGACGACGTCTGGCGCGTCAGCCGTGCGGGCAGCGTCGTCAATCACGCGTGCCCGGGCAGAGTTCGCGCGGGACAGGCCCACGGCGGAGAACACGCGCCGTGCGTCCGCGCCGCACGCGGGACAGTCCTGGGAGCGCGGCACTTGGGCCATGGCGTGGTGGGCGTCGAACGGCCCGCAGGCCTCGCACCGGAACTCGTAGACGGGCATGGACGCTCCCTTCACGCGTGTGAACCACAATACAACCCGGTCTGAGGAGGGGACAGGCCCGGGCGCTGCCCTGCGGGCGGCCCGACGCACAGGGAGAGGTTCTGCCCCCGACAACGCGATATTCAGGGGCAGAACCTCCCCGCAAACGCGGCGTCCCTCACCCTACGTACTGGCTGTGCGCGGGGAGGCACGCGGGCGACGTCGTGCCCCGCCCCGCGCGCTGGTCACGACGTCCGCGGAGATCTCGCCCGCGCGGTGGCGGCGCAGCAGTTCCGGGAACACGTCCGCGGCGTTGCCCACGTACCCCACGGACAGCGCCCGGCGCTCGTTCTTGGCCGCCATGACCTTGGCGAGGGCGGTGTCCAGGTCCGTCTCCACCTCGGCCAGGTAGCGCTTGGACTGGCGGCGCTTGAGGCGCGTCTCGTCCACGTCCACGACGCGGCACGCGCCGCCGTTGAGTGTCACGGCCAGCGGCTGGGCGCCGCCCATGCCGCCGCAGCCGCCGGTGATGGTCAGGGCGCCGGCCAGGGTGGGCTCGGGGATGCGACCCTCCTCGTGCCTCTTGCGGGCGACGGCGTAGAACGTCTCGTAGGTGCCCTGCAGGATGCCCTGCGTGGCGATGTAGATCCAGGACCCGGCCGTCATCTGGCCGTACATCATGAGGCCCTCGTCCTCGAGCTTGCGGAACTCGGGCCACGTGGCCCAGTCGCCCACCAGGTTGGAGTTGGCGATCAGCACGCGCGGGGCCCACTTGTGGGTGCGGAACACGCCCACGGGCTTGCCGGACTGCACCAGAAGGGTCTCGTCCTCCTCGAGCTCCTTGAGGGTCTTGACGATGGCGTCGAACGCCTCCCAGCTGCGGGCCGCGCGGCCGGTTCCGCCGTAGACCACCAGGTCGTCGGGGCGCTCGGCGACCTCCGGGTCCAGGTTGTTCATGAGCATGCGCATGGGGGCTTCGGTCTGCCAGCTCTTGGCGCTGATCTCGGTGCCGCGGGGTGCGCGGACGGGGCGGGCGTTGGGCAGTGCCATGAGGGGTCCTCCAGGTGCGATTCGGTCCTGGGCGTGTGAGGCCGCGGACGGACAATGAGTCCATGGGACCACGGTCGGTGACGGGATCCACGGGTTCTGGAGGGGGTTGTGTCTGGGATGCCAGACAGGGGCGACGGGCGTGAACACGTCAGGTGAGAGGCCCGGCTCTCGGCAAGATCCCATACCGGAGTCACTGCCACGTGAGCCCCATGCGTGCGCCGCTGCGCAGGCCATGGGTTCCCACACGGGCATCGAAGCGGTGGTTCACGAGACGATGGGCACGGAGGTAGCGCGGAGCCACCGAGATGCCGTCACACTGATGCACCGAACCAGGAGGATGCCATGACCACGTACTCGGATGATGATCTTCACGAGCGTCGGGAGTCCATGACGGACATCCTGGCGAGCTGGGACCTCGAGGGAGCGCTGCCCGATGCCGCGGCCATGGACCTGATCCGTGAGTACGTGGCCGGCACGTTCGGATTGGATGAACTGATCCGCAAGATGGCGGATCTCCCGCTGTACCCCGAGCGGGCGGCCTGACGGAGGAAGTTCATCGACTTGTACCTCTAACCGGGCACCGAGGTGCTGCGGAACATCCCTGGTATCCGTGACCCGCGGGCCGCCTCGAAGCGCGAGCGCCGCGAGACGTTGACGCGCCGTCGTGAACTGGAGCGCGACCCGGTGCAGGGCACGTTCGACCTGGCGCACCTGCACGAGACTCACCGGAGGCTCTACCAGGACGTCTGGGAGTGGGCGGGGCAGATCAGGACCGTGGTCCTCGACGTTCCTGCATCCTTCCCGCATCGGGACCGCGTTTAACGGCATCCACGAGACGCTCCGGGAGTCTGGGCTGCTCAACGACCCGAGCATCTCGGACGAGGACTTCATTGAGCAGTCCTCCACCCTGCTGGCGCAGGTCAACTATGTGCACCCGTTCCGTGAGGGCAACGACCGAACGCAGCGGGCCTACCTGGACCAGATCGCCGCACTGTCAGGACGCACCCTGTCGTGGCGGAACATCGGGCGCATCGAGAACGAGCGGGCCTCCATCCGTGCGTCCAGCGAGGGACCGGGGAGCCGTTCAGGCCGCTCATCGAGGAGGTCCTGAAGCCGCCTCTCGACGAAATGTCCCTGCTGGACGAGGCACTGTGCCGGGCAAGCAACCCCGACGGCCGGTGACACGGAACCGATTCGTGCTGTTGCCCTCCTGCAGCCAGAGACCGGGGGTGACGCCGGCGTACTTGCCGTCCGGCAGCCGGGCAGTGCCGATCATGATTCCGTCTGCGGCGTACACGGCCAACGAGGTCGATGGTCCTGGCTTGCGGGGTGCCGTCTGCGCGGGCCAGGCCTGACGTGCCGTGATGCCGTCGCGGCGCTGCCGGTCTACTCGCTGGGGCCCCTATCTTTTTGGCTGAGATAGTAAGTAGCCTGTTGACGGGCGTCGAGGCGTGCAGCGGTCATTTTCGCGCGTTGCTCCAGGACTGATGTCACGACCTCTCTTGTCGCCCGAACGCGCACCACATATTGGCAAAGGGGTCTCCCCATGTTCTTCCACCAGCAAGCTCTGCAGTATCAAGCCAAGCCGAATGAACCCGACGCCGTCTACGCCCGTAAGCTTCAGGAGGTGATCGGCGGCCAATACGGCGAGATCACCGTGGCCATGCAGTACAGCTTCCAGGCCTGGAACGCCCACATCCCGGGCAAATATCGCGATCTGCTCTTCAGCACGGCGGCCGAGGAGTTCGGGCACGTTGAAATGCTCGCCACCATGGTCGCCCAGCTGCTGGAAAAAGCTCCCTTGGGCATTACGACCGACGCCATCCAGGACGACCCGGCTGTCGCTGCGGTGATCGGCGGCACCGACATCCAGCAGGGCATCGTCGCCGGAGCCGGTGCCCGGCCGGTGGACAGCATGGGCAACCCGTGGTCCGCCTCGTACGTGACCGCCAGTGGCAACCTGCTTGCGGACATGACCTCCAACCTCAACGCGGAGATGCAGGGCCGGATCCAGGTGGCCCGGCTGTACCACATGACCGACGACCCGGGGATCCGGGACCTGCTCTCGTTCCTGCTCGCCCGGGACACGATGCACCAGAACCAGTGGGCGGCGGCCGTGCAAGAGCTGAAGGAGTCGGGACTCGAGGAGATGCCGACGCCGAGCAATTTCCCGCAGAACAAGGAAGCCTCCGAGTTCGCTTACACCACCTTCCAGTTCTCCGACGGCGAGAACCTGGCGGACGGCCCGTGGGCCTCCGGCCCGACGCCGGACGGCAAGTCCGAGTTCAGCTACAGCCCGCAGCCGAACCCCGGTGTGCCGATGCCCCCGGTCACGCACCCCGACGCCCGCTTCTACGGCACCACAGAGTTGCCGAACACGGTCGAGAAGATGGCCGGTTCCGTCCAGGACAAGCTCAACCGCGAATAACGGCGGGGCGGTGTGGTGTGGGGCAGGCACCCGGTCTCTGATCGAGTGCCTGCCCCACGGGCACGCCGCGGGCACTTTTCTGCACCGGAAAGCATTGTCGGCATTCACCAGTCGTGGTCGTGTTGCCGCAGGTGGAGCCGGACATCATGCGGTCGGATGGCTCGGATTGTGAACGGGTCGTCGATACCTCGGTCAGCCAACCGAACCTGCACACCAGGACGCCGCAGTGACCGCGTCGGTCGACACCTCCGCGAAAGGCGTCAGGCCCCGCGCCAACGGGGTTCTTTTCCCACTCTTCCCGGGCAACGAGCGGTTTCGCCGCGGCTCCCACGGGCGCAATGAAACCGTCAACGACGGAAGATCCGGCGCCGGGGTGCGGAACCCCCAGTTCAGCATCTTTGGCCGCTGTAGGCGCGGTATTGCGCGATCCGTGCCTGCTGGCTTTCCTCACCCGCGCTCTGCGGAATGACCCGCCGGTGCGGCCCGTCGACCGGGCCGATCGTCGAAGATCGAGCGGGCAACTAGGTGCTGGTCGGCGCCGCCCCGTGCAACCGCCGCGTCAGCGCCTCCGCCGTCCGTCGCACGTGCCCCACCAGCTCCGCCCGCCGCTCGTCGTCGATCTTGTGCGCGAGAAACGTGAGCGCCACCCCCGCCACCGGCAACCCCCGGTGGTCGTGCGCCGCCACCGCCACGGACGCGAAGTTCGGCGTCACATCCCCCTCCTCCACGGCCCAGCCGCGCTCCCGGGTGCGAGAGAGTTCCGCCCGCAGCTGCGTCGCAAAGCTCCTGGACACCGGCAACCCCGTGGTGGTCCTGGGTGGCGGGCACGACACTGCGTGGGGCAGCTACCTGGGCCGCACCCGCTGCAACCGGCTACGGGGTCAGCGCGTGGGCGTGCTGAACCTGGACGCCCACTTCGACCTGCGCCAGGCGGACGAGCCGTCCTCCGGCACCCCGTTCTTGCAGATGGCCCGCGCGGACCAGCAGGCGGGCCGCACGTTCGACTACACCGTGCTGGGTATCAGCGAACCCAACAACACCGGCGTCCTGTTCCGCACCGCGGACGAGCTGGGCGTGGAGTACCTCACGGACGAGCAGTGCCAACCCCGCCACCTCGAGGCCGTCCCGGAGGTCGTGGACCGTCTCGTTGAGCGCGTGGACGCCATCCACCTGAGTATCGACCTGGACGTCCTCCCCGCCGCCGTGGCGCCCGGCGTGAGCGCCCCGGCCGGATACGGTGTTCCCCTGGAGACCATCCAGGCCGTGTGTCACCGCGTGGCCCGCAGCGGCAAACTGGTGCTCGTGGACGTGGTGGAGCTGCTGCCGCGGATGGACGTGGACGGCCGCACCGCCCGCGCCGCCGCGCGCCTCATCACCACCCTGGCCCACGACGCACTGAGCGCCCCACCGACCGGCCCCGCCGGGAACACCACAGGAGAGCGCCATGAGTAGTCCCGCATCCCCGCCGCCCGCACCGCAGCAGGGCGGGGCGGGCCACCCCACGCTGTCCCGCGGGCTGAGCATGCGCCACATCCAGTTCATCGCGCTGGGCTCGGCGATCGGCACCGGGCTGTTCTACGGCTCGGCCACCGCCATCCAGGCGGCCGGACCCTCCGTGATCCTGGCGTACCTGATCGCCGGAGCGGTGGTCTACATGGTCATGCGGGCCCTGGGTGAGATGGCCGTGCGCCACCCCGTCCCTGGTTCTTTCGGCCAGTACGCGGCGCGCTACCTGGGCCCGTTCGCGGGCTTCGTCACGGGCTGGACGTTCGCGTTCGAGATGATCGTGGTGGCCATCGCGGACGTCACCGCGTTCGGCGTGTACATGGGCTTCTGGTTCCCGGACACGCCCCGCTGGATCTGGGTCACGGCCGTCATCCTGTGCATTGCCGCGATCAACACCCGCAACGTGAAGATCCTCGGCGAGATGGAGTTCTGGCTGACCATCATCAAGGTGGGTGCCATCCTGGCGATGATCGGCGGCGGCATCGTGCTCATGGCCCTCGGCGTCTCCTACGCCCCGGGCGAGCCCGTGGGGCTGCAGAACCTGGTGGACCACGGAGGCTTCATGCCCAATGGCCTGGGTGGTCTGCTGGCCGCGCTGTCCGTGGTGGTCTTCGCGTTCGGCGGCATCGAGACCATCGGCATCACCGCGGGTGAGGCCGGCGATCCGGCCCGCTCCATCCCCAAGGCCGTCAACGCCGTGCCCGCCCGCATCCTGCTGTTCTACGTGGGCACCATGGTGGTGCTGATGTCCCTGGTCCCGTGGACCGAGATCACCGGCGAGGCCAGCCCGTTCGTGCAGATCTTCTCCGCCCTGGGTATTCCCGCGGCGGCATCCATCCTCAACGTGGTGATCCCCGAGGACGTGTTCCTGGTGATCGCCTCGATCGCCACGTTCGCCACCGTGTAGGTGTGGCTCATGATCCTGCTCTCGCACATCGCCATGTGCCGCGAGATCGAGCGCAAGAACCGCCCCGAGTCCGCGTTCGAGGTCCCGTTCTGGCCCGTGGCCTCGTGGGCCGCGACCGTCGGCATCCTGTTCGTGATCGTGCTGCTCGGCTGGTTCCCGGACACCCGAGTGGCACTGATCGTGGGCGTCGTGTGGCTCGTGCTCCTGGGTGTGGGCTACCTGCTGTTCGTCAAGGGCGGCGGCCGCAACCGCCCCGACCTGGACGACCACACCGCGCTGATCACCTTGCCCCGCAGCTGATCCCCGCCTGCTGAGAGCCCCGGCCCGTCCGCGAGCCGGGGCTCTCCCGTGCCCGGACGACGACGCCGCACGGCCGGGTCCGCGCGCCCCGTCACGCGCCGCGCCGGGTCACGGGTTCGTCCTCGCGGGGCCGTGCAGCCTGCTGAACGGGGCGCGGCCGCCGTCCGCTCCAGCGCCTGCCCGTGGCGCGCTGGCGCCGCTCCGTGCTCCCTGAGCAGGCCACCCGGGGCACGGCGGCGTCGCGCCCCGGCGGGCTACCGGGCGGACTCCGGGGAGGCGGGGGCAGCGGCATCGTGCGCGGGAGGAAGTGCACTGTCCACGCCCGCGGCCACGAGGGCGACGATTTCCCGCATTCGCTCGAGCACCAGGCGCAGCTCGGCGCGGCCCTGGCGGGCGCGGTTGAGCTCCGCGAGCCCGCTGGTCACGATCATCCGTGCGCCCACGTCCAGAGGCGTAGTGCCGGCGTGCGCGGCGGAGCGGCAGCCCGCGAGCATCCGCGCGATGTGGTTCTCGAGCTTCTCCACCAGCACCAGCACCTCGCGGCGGTGGGGGAGGTCCTCGCCGAAGAGAATCTCCCGCGCGATCCACACGGTGGTCTCCGGCCAGTGCACGGCCATGTCGAAGACCGGGGCGAGTGAGTCCATGATGGCGTCCACCACCGCAGCGGGGGAGCGGTGGCCGGGGTCGGGGGTGGCGTCCAGGGTGTCGTTGATGTGGTCCGCCCAGATGTTCTCGGTGACCATCATCAGCAGCTCCGCCTTGGTGGCGGCGTACTGGAACACGGTGCCCGCGGCCACGTCCGCGCGGGAGGCGACCTCACTCATGGACATCTGCGCGTAGCCCTTCTCGCTCATGAGCGAGCGGGCGGCGGCCAGGATGCGGGCGCGTTTCTGCGCCTTGGCGATCTCGCGGCGCCCGGGGCCGCGCGGGCTCACGCGGGCGGCCACGTGTTCCAGGGGGCGTGCTCTGCGGCGGGGCGTCGGGTTCTGAATTTTCTCCACCAGATAATTGTATTGCACTCAAAATTGAGTATGCTCAATTATGAACGCAGGGAGCGCCAAGGTGACGCCCCCGCGGAAGGAGGAACGACATGCAGTTCACAGCAGGCAACTACGAGGCCTTCATGCGGCCCCGCCCGGCGGAGCACGCACAGGACACCCGCGCGTGGATCGTGGGATCCGGTCTCGCCGGACTCGCGGCGGCAGTGTTCTTGGTCCGGGACGCCGGCGTGCCCGGCGAGAACGTGACTGTGGTGGAGAAGGGCCGGCTGCCCGGCGGTGCCCTGGATGGGCTGGACGTGCCCGAGAAGGGGTTCGTGATCCGCGGCGGGCGTGAGCTCGAGAACCACATGGAGTGCCTGTGGGACATGATGCGCTCCGTGCCGTCCCTGGAGATCGAGGGCGCGTCCGTGCTGGACGAGTTCGCGTGGCTCAACCGGGACGACCCCAACTACTCCCTGCGCCGCGCCACCGTGAAGCAGGGCCAGGACGCGGGCCACAAGGGCAAGTTCGACCTCCCGCAGCGCGCCCAGAAGGACCTCCTGCACATCTTCCTGGCCACGCGTGAGGAGATGGAGGGCAAGCAGATCCAGGAAGTCATGAGCAAGGAGTTCCTGGCTTCCCCGTTCTGGATGTACTGGCGCACCATGTTCGCGTTCGAGGAGTGGCACTCCGCGCTGGAGTTCAAGCTCTACCTTCACCGCTTCGTGCACCACATCGGCGGACTGCCGGACTTCTCCGCGCTGAAGTTCACCAAGTACAACCAGTACGAGTCCTTCGTGCTGCCCCTGATCTCCCACCTCACCGAGCGCGGTGTCACCTTCCAGTACGACACCGATGTCCGCGACATCGACTTCGCCCACCGCAACGGCGAGATCCGTGCCACCGCGATCCACTGGGTGCGCGAGGGCTCCACCGAGACCCAGGAACTGGGTGAGCACGACCTCGTGTTCACCACCATCGGATCCCTCGTGGACAACTCGAACGACGGCGACCACGCCACGGCCGCCACGCTAGACCGCGGCCCCGCCTCGGCCTGGGACCTGTGGAAGCGGATCGCCGCCAAGGACCCGTCGTTCGGGCGCCCCGAGGTGTTCTGCTCATCGATCGACGAGACCAAGTGGGAGTCCGCCACCGTCACCACCTTGGACGAGCGGATCCCCGAGTACATCCGCAAGATCGCGCAGCGGGACCCGTTCAGCGGCCGGGTGGTCACGGGCGGGATCGTCACGGCGGAGGACTCCTCATGGCTGCTCAGCTGGACCGTGAACCGCCAGCCGCACTTCAAGAAGCAGCCGAAGGACCAGGTCGTGGTGTGGGTCTACTCGCTGTTCGTGGACACTCCCGGTGACTTCGTGAAGAAGACCATGGCCGAGTGCACGGGCGAGGAGATCACCCAGGAGTGGCTCTACCACATGGGCGTTCCCGTGGAGGAGATCCCGGAGCTCGCGGCCACCGGCGCCAAGACGGTTCCCGTGATGATGCCGTACGTGACCAGCTTCTTCATGCCCCGCCACGCGGGGGACCGCCCCCGGGTGGTGCCCGAGGGTGCCCGCAACTTCGCGTTCATCGGCCAGTTCGCCGAGACCGGCCGCGACTGCATCTTCACCACCGAGTACTCGGTGCGCACCGGCATGGAGGCCGTGTACCAGCTCATGGGCGTGGAGCGCGGAGTTCCCGAGACGTGGGGCAGCACCTACGACGTGCGCGTGCTGCTCGAGGGCCTCACCCGGCTGCGGGACGGCGAGAAGGTCCGGGTCCCCGGGCCGGAACCGCTGCGCAAGCGGCTGCGTCGTCGTCTGGAGAACGGCGAGGTGGGAGAGCTTCTCGAGGAGTACGGCGTGCTGTGATCCTCAGCGCGGGCTGAGCGACCCTGCACGGGTGCACCCGGAAGCCGTCACAGTACGTGGCACAGATTCTGGGCCAGCATGTGCAGGGTCTTCGTGTCCCTGGGGGACATGTCCAGCTCGTCCAGCAGCTGGCGCTGCATCCCCGCGGCCGGTTCCTGCAGGGCACGCCCGGCGTCCGTGAGAGAGATGACCACCGAGCGTTCGTCCTGCTCGCTGCGGCGGCGGGTCACGAAGCCCGCCGCCTCCAGGCGGCGCAGCAGCGGGGAGAGGGTGCCGCTGTCCAGGGCGAGGGTCTCGCCCAGCTGGCGGACCGAGCGGTGGTCCTGCTCCCATAGCACGAGCATCACCAGGTACTGCGGGTAGGTCAGCCCGATGGCCTTGAGAGGTTCACGGTACGCGCTGGTCACCTTGCGCGAGGCGGTGTACAGCGCGAAGCACAGCTGCGTGTCCAGGCGGAACTCGGGATCCATGCCCACCATGGTACGGGAGGCGCCCACCACGGCGGGGTTGTGGAACAACGAGGACACGTCGCGTATAGCTATGGCCCAGCTCACAGGGTGTCCTCATCCTTCCGCTCTGTCCTTCCCCCAACAGCACGGAGACCCTGGTGCCGGAGCATGACCACGACCGTACGTCCACGCCGGCCGGAGGATCCTCGGTGACCGCAGCCACCGCCGCGCTGGCTGCTCCGGTCTTCTGGTGGCACCGATGATGGCGGTCATGCTCACCGGTCAGCGGATCATGCTGATCATCACCCAGTGGCTGGTGTACCCGCTGACCCTGATCTTGCTGGGCGTGACCCTGTACCCGATTCCCACGTGGAACTTCAGTGCGTTCCGGGGTGTGCCCTCCGCCGGGGACTTCCTGATGTCCGTGTGGATGATCATCCCGGTGCTTACGTTCGCGTTCAACCACTCGCCGGCCATCTCCCAGTTCTCCGTGGCCATGAAGCACGAGTACGGGGACCGCGCGAGCGGGCCTCCGTGGCGGCGTTCATCTTCATCACGGGTTGGATCGCAGCCGTGGCCACCCCGAGCATCCTGTCGCTGATCGAGTCCCTCGCCGGGCCCGTGATCGCCGTGATCCTGTACCTCATGCCGATGCACGCCATCCATCGGATCCCCGCTTTCGCGCCGTACCGTGGTAAGGCCTCCAACGTGTTCGTCACGGTGGCCGGGCTGGTCGCGGTCAGCGGGATCGTCTACGGCCTGGTCCCCTGACCCGTCCCGCCACGGAGTGCGGTCCGCGGTCTCACTGACCCGGAGCTCCACCCCCACCCGCGGCACCCGGACCGGCTCCGCCACCGGGAGCCGCGGCGTTCTGCGGCGCGGTGCTGGTGTCCACGGGCACGTCGATGGTAAGGGTGTACCCCGTGGCCACGCTGCCCGAGACCTTCGGCATCTGCATGTCCACCCCGTCCGAGAAGACGTTGTCCGTCTCCAGGGTGACCTGGGACATGTTCGTGGCGGAGTCCGGGTAGCGGGAGTCCTTGTAGACCGCGGTGGCCATTGCCTGCGGGATCGCGATCTGCGAGGTCAGCACCGCGTTGGTGGCGTCCGTGATCGAGCCGATGTCTGGGAAGACCTCGAAGTGGATGTGCGGCCAGCGGCCCGCGTAGCAGCCCGGGACGATCGACGTGAAGGTGACCTTGCCGTCGTCGCCCACCACCTGGACGCCGCGCAGGTACGTCTCGTCCTCCACGCCCTCCGAGTACATGGAGTAGTTGCCGTCCGGGTCGCAGTGCCACACGTACACGGCCGCGCCCGTCATGGGACCGTTGTCCTTGACCATGTCCACGATGTTCATCGTCAGGGTCATGGCTACGCCGTCCACCGCGGCGCCGCCGTCGATGCTCGCGGTGATGTTGCTGCGCTCCACCCCGGAGACGTCCAGCGCGTCCGCACCGTTGGAGCCGTCACCGGGGTAGGGCCCAGCGGTCTCCTGCGGCATCTCCTCGCCGTAGGTCTTGGAGGGCGATGGCGTGGCGCTCGCGGTCTCGGACGCCGATGCCGTCGCGGAGGCGGAACTGGACGAGCTCGACGTCGTGGTGCCCGTGCACGCCGCCAGTGCGAAGACGCTCGCGCCGGCCCCGAAGATGCCGAGCGCGCGGCGGCGGTCGATCAGCGTTCCGAGGTCGAAAGCGAGGCCCTGGTCCTCCACGTCCTCGTGGGGACGGTCCAGGACCCGTCCCTCGAACGTGCCGGCTGCGGGTGCGGAGAGGGCACCGGAGGCGTCGTGACCCTCATCGCGGGGGTGGCCGGTGTCAGGGCCGCCGGTGTCGCGGTGCCCGGGGTGGTGGCGGCCCGCGTGGTCGCGGTCGGTGCTCTGCGACTGCATGGCGCAGGTCTCGGAGGTGGCCGGGTAGGTGCGGATGCCGCGGCGTCGACGGATCGGGTTCATTACATGCTCCTTCGGAAGGCGCTCAGTGGCGCGTCGAACCCCCGACGCTACGGAGCCGGGCTGGATCCACGGTCCGACCGGCCTGTGCTGCGCGTGGGGTGTGCTTGTGCCGGGGCTGTGGATTGACGGGGAGCAGGCTCCGGGCCCCGCGCAGTGCCGGACGGCCGGGGAGGCCGTGCGTGACGTCGTCCGCAAAACCGGTGCGGACCGCGTGCCGTGGGACCGGCGCTACGGCGGGCTGTTGCCGTAGGTCCGACGCTCAGGGCGATCGTGGTGCGCAGCAGCCCCAGGGCCGGCGCGGCCAGTGCCACGATCAGCCACACGGCGCCGCGGGGTGCGAGGGAGTCAGACGTGTTGCGCACGGCGCCGATGCCACACAGGCCGGTGCCCGGTCCCTTCTCACCGGTGGGTGTGCCAGGCTGACAGGTGTCCCTTGACCGGCCCGGAATCCGGCACGTCCCACGCACGTCCCATCGAGGAGTTCGCATGACCACCGTGGTGCTGTTCCGCGACGACCTGCGGGTCACCGACCACCCCGCCCTGCACGAGGCGGTGTCCCACGGTGAGCCTGTGGTGTGCCTCTACGTGCTGGACGAGGAATCCCCGGGCATCCGGCCCCTCGGGGGTGCAGCGAAGTGGTGGCTGCATCACTCCCTCACGTCGCTGGCGGCGGATCTCGCCGCCCTGGGGACGCCCCTGACACTGCGGCGAGGGGCGGCGGGGGAGGTCGTGCGCGACGTCGTCCGCGAAACCGGTGCGGACCGTGTGCTGTGGAACCGGCGCTACGGCGGGCCCGAGCGCGCGGTGGACGCCGGGCTCAAGGACTGGGCCGGGGAGAACGGGGTGGAGGCGCACTCCTACGCCGGGAACCTGATGTTCGAACCGTGGGCCATCACCACGCAGGCCGGTGACCCCTACCGGGTGTTCACCCCGTTCTGGCGCGCGTGCACGAGCGGGCCGCCGCCGCGTGAACCGTATCCGGCGCCGTCGTCCGTGGTGCCCGCCGAGCCCACCCCTGCCTCCGACGCCCTCGAGGACTGGGGGCTCCTACCTACCGCGCCGGACTGGTCGGCAGGGCTGGCCCGCACGTGGACCGTGGGCGAGCGCGCGGCCCACGACCGCCTCGACGACTTCCTCGACGAGCGCCTGCCCACCTACACGCAGGACCGGGACGTCCCGGCGAAACCGGCGACGTCGGGCCTGTCTCCGCACCTGCGCTGGGGGGAGATCAGCCCGCACACCGTGTGGTACAGGGCGCTGTCCGGCGCGGAGAACCCGGGGAAGTTCCTCACCGAACTGGGATGGCGGGAGTACGCCTGGTACAACCTCTACATCCACCCGGACATGGCCACCCGCCCCATCAACCCCAAATTCGAGCGCTTCCCATGGCCTCCGCTGGACGACGACGCGCTCGCCGCGTGGCAGCGCGGGCGCACGGGGATCCCCCTGGTGGACGCGGGCATGCACGAACTATGGGAGACCGGGACCATGCAGAACCGGGTGCGCATGGTGACCGCGTCTCTATTGGCCAAGAACCTGCTGATCGACTGGCGGCTGGGGGAGCAGTGGTTCTGGGACACCCTCGTGGACGCGGACCCCGCCTCGAACCCTCACAACTGGCAGTGGGTGGCCGGTTCCGGGACCGACGCCGCGCCCTACTTCCGGATCTTCAACCCCGAGACCCAGCAGAAGAAATTCGACCCGGACTTCGTGTACGTGGACCGCTGGAACGGGCGGCAGGAGGGCGTGGAATCCATCGTGGACCTCAAGGCTTCCCGCGCCAACGCCCTGGAGCTGTTCAAGACCCTGTGAACCTCGCACGCTCCACGCCTACGCTGGCCCCATGAAGATCGCCGTGCTGGGTGCCAGCGGGAGTTTCGGGTCCGACGTCGCCGACCTCCTCGAGGCCGACGGCCACATCGTGGTGCGGGCGAGCCGCCGCACGGGGGTGGACGTCGTGGCCGGTCGGGGGTTGTTGCAGGCCTTGGCGGGTGTGGACGTGGTCGTGGACGCTTTGCACATCAATACGTTCGGTGCCCGCAAGTCCGTCCCGTTCTTCACGCGGGCCGCGTCCCAGACCGTTAAGGCGGCGCGCGAGCGGGGCGTGGGCCGGATCGTGTGCCTGTCCATCGCGGGTGCCGTGGATCCGCGGGTCAACGGCGGTTTCGGCTACTACAAGGGCAAGGCCGCGCAGGAAAGCGTGTACCAGCAGGCGGGGATCCCCTCCACCACGGTGCGCTCGACCCAGTGGTTCGATTTCATTCCCGCAACCACCGGCCTGGTCGCCCGCGGCCCGGTGGCCCTGGTGCCCACCCTTCTCATGGCGCCCGCGCGGCGCGAGGAGGTCGCACGGTTCGTCACCGAGGTCGCCACCACCCATCGCGAGGCACGTCACGAGATCCTCGCGGTGCGCGGCCCGGAGGTGGACACCATGGCGAACTTCGCGCGCCGCATCCTCGCGGCCGGCGGTGACCTCGCGGGCCGCACGCCCAGTGTGCTGAAGGAAGCGCCGCTGCTCGGCCGGGCGATCGCCCACGGTGGCCTGATCCCACAGGACGCGTTCGTCACCTCGCAGCGCTTCGACGAGTGGTTGCGGACGGAGCACTGAGAGGCGGCACCGCAGCGGCCCGTCGTGTGACGGATCGATGTCGCGAGGACCGCTATCTCGCCGTCGTCAGAGCATGGTGCGGGGGCCTCTAGTGTGCTGGAGGTCAGTCGCCTTCGATCCCGAAGAAGCGGCGCAGCGCCTGCGTGCCCTCGTAGGTCACCGGCTCCCCGGGCCGCACGTAGGTGTCGGGCGTGACGACGACGCGCTGCTCCTCCATCCCGACCGTCCCCTCCCGGGTGTGCTGCACCCCGCGGACCCGGCCGTTGTCCACGTAACCGGTCTTCCGGCTGACCGCCGCCGAGGCGTGATTGCTTACGACGTACGCGGACTCGCACGTGAGCGCGTCCAGCTCATCGAATGCGAAGCCGACTGCCATTTGGCGCATGAGCGTCCCGAGACCCCTGCCTTGGTGTGCTCGGCCGAACCACGATCCCGTGGTGACCCAGCGGGTGAGGGGGAAGTCCTGGGCCATCACGTCCTGCACGCCGACGAGCTCGCCGTCACAGCGGACGGTCAGCGCCAGGTTCCAGCGATCCGGCGCGAACGTTGACCGTTGCGTCCACCACCAGGACAGTGACGTCGCCGGGAAACCGTCTGGTGTCCCGGGGGCGTACGGTTCCTCGTGCCACGCGCGCGGGAAAGGCATGGGGAGGCCGGAGACCGAGATGCCGTTCTGGACGAGTTCTACGAGCTCCGGGAAGTCCTCGTCCCGGAGCACACGCAGTTCCACGTTCCTGCAGGTGATGCGCAGCCCGTAGGGCGGGAAGATCTCCTCCAACGTGAGCATGTCAGGAAGCGTCCTCAGGGTAGCTGAGCAATGTGGGCTAAGGCCTCTCGGATTCGGAAAGCAAATCGGGGACACCCAGCTTTGAGGAGCGCCTGGTCCAACTGCAGGTGGTTGGACTTGCCACTCCAATACTTTATTTGATTGCGCGCAATGGGAGCTACGCAGGCCGGATTCGAATCAGTAACCAGCAAAAAGAAATCGTCTGGATGGATGACCTCATACGGTTCTGTCTCGGGTGTTGTCGTGATGTCATTGGGATCGTTGCATGTGAGGATGATGTCTGCGCCTCCGAAAACGGCCCCCGCGTGGACGTGGTAATCGTGGCGATCCGTACCGGTGAAATCGAGATCGGACGGGAAGCCCTGCAGGACCTCATCCATGTTCTTGCGTATCAGCTGCGCCCGCTGGGCGGTTCTATGTCCCGGAGCTGTAGGGCATTTCTTACGCATGTTCGCGATGACCTCCGCGAAGACGTCCTCCGTGCTGTGGACCTGGAACATCGCGGGGTTTTCAAGGCGCAACAAGAAGAGCCAATCCATCAGGGTCTTGCTGAAGAGGACGTTGGCATCGACGAAAACTCTTTGCGTCATGGTCCCAATCTAATGACATCACGGGGGGCACCCCGGTTGAAAACAGGGGTGCCCCCCGTGTCGCTCACGAACGCATGATCTCAGTCCTCGAAAAGCTCGAAATTGTCTGCCGCGTCGAGTGCCCGCAGTTTCTCGAAGGCGTCGCGACGTTCCGTTTCCCGCTGTTCCCGCAATCGGAGGACATCGGAACGACGGAAGCGCGTATGTGATCCGACCTTGAAGGATTCGATCAGCCCCTCGCGGGTCCAACGGAGAAGGGTGGGGCGAGAGACCCCCAGGATGTCCGCGGCCACCGTACTTGTCAGCTCGTCGGGCATTTGAGCAATGCTGACCGAACCGTGCTCGGCAATGGCCGTGAGTGCATGGAGGAGTGTCCTCTGGACCTCGTCCGGGAGTTCCACCTCCCCGCCGTTTGCATCGCGCAGAACCAAGGTTGAACCCTGACGCGCGGGGGCCTGCGCCGCGCGCACGGTCTGGGCCGAGATCGTGATCCGCTCAGTCATGGTGGTCATTGGCGTCTCCCTTCGCGCCGTGCTCGTAAGTATTTAGTTATACCGTAACACTCATTCACATATAAGTGAAATAACCTGCGGGTTCAGCGCTCCAGATCCAGCAGCTTGAGCGCCTCCTCACGCATCTCCACCTTGCGGACCTTGCCCGTGACGGTCATGGGCAACTCCTCCACCACGTGCACATAGCGCGGGATCTTGTGGTGGGAGATCTTCCCCTGCGAGAACTGCGCGATGGATTCCGTCGTGATGGGGGCCGCGCCCTGACGCGCCCGGATCCACACCATGAGCTCCTCCCCGTACTTCTTGCTCGGTACACCGATCACCTGGGCGTCCACGATGTCCGGGTGGGTGTAGAGGAACTCCTCGACCTCGCGCGGGTAGATGTTCTCCCCGCCCCGGATCACCATCTCCTTGATGCGGCCGGTGATCTGCGCGTACCCGTCCTGATCCATGACGGCGATGTCCCCGGTGTGCAACCAGCCGTCGGAGTCGACGGTCTCGCGGGTCTTCTCCTCCTGACCCCAGTAGCCCTTCACGACCGAGTAGCCGCGGGGGTGGAACTCCCCGGCCGTGCCGCGCGGCACGGTCTCACCTGTGGAGGGATCCACGGTCCTGACCTTCACGGGCGGGTGCACCCGGCCCACGGTCTCCACGCAGCGGTCCAACGAGTCGTCCGCGCGCGTTTGGAAGCTCACCGGCGAGGTCTCCGTCATGCCGTAGCAGATCGCGACCTCGCTCATGTGCATCTTGTCGATCACCTTGCGCATGACCTCCATGGGGCACGGGGAACCGGCCATCACGCCGCTGCACGGCGAGGACAGGTCGTAGTCCCCGAAGTCCGGCAGCTCGAGCTCGGCGATGAACATGGTGGGCACCCCGTACAGGCTTGTGGCCTTCTCCTGAGAGACGGCGCGAAGCGCGGCCCGCGGGTCGAGCCCCGGCCCCGACAGGATGATCGCGCTGCCGTGGGACGTGGCCGCGAGGTTGCCGATCACCATCCCGAAGCAGTGATACAGCGGCGGCACCACCACGATGCGGTCCTTCTCCGTGCAGTGCCGCCGAGAGAACGTTCTCGGCGGCGCTGCGGTGTCGCGTCTCAGGCGAGCCGACGCGTGACGTCCGCCAGGTGGACGTGGTCGCGCTGGTTGTGCGGCAGGGCCGAGAGCAGCTGGCCCATGGCGCAGGTGTTGCTCACGGCGGCGAAGACCAGCCCCGCGCCGACGGCGCCGGAGAACCATGTGGCACGCGGCGCCACGGTGCTCGTCAGAAGCCCTGCGAGTACCAGGGACCCGGCGGTCAGTCGGACCTGGCGTTCCAGATCCCAGCACCGGTGCGCACCGTGCGTCCGGCGTCGCGCCATGCGTCGATCCCGCCGGTCAGGACGGTTGCGCTCGTCATACCCGCCGAGGCCAACAGCTCCGCGGCGCGCGTTGAGCGGGCTCCGGAGCGGCAGATCACCACGGTGTCGCGGGGTAGTAGCTGCCCGATCTGCCGGGTGTGCTTCTCGGTGAGAGCCAGGGGGGCGTTGACGGAGCCCGGAATGTGACTGATGCCGAACTCCACGGGGGCCCTGACGTCCAGGAACAGCGGTGCACCCTCATGGGGGTCCTGGAGTTCGGAGGCGGAAACGGTGGCGGGTGAGGACATGGTGTTCTCCTTCTCGAGTGGTTCTCGGACGGGACGGTGCCCGGCTCGGGTGCGGGGTGTCACAGGGTCAGCCCAGGAGCCGGGGCACGCTTTGCAGGGCGGTGTAACACTCCGTGAGCACCAGCAGGCCGGCGAAGTCCAACGACAGCAGGCGCGTGTTGATCCGGTGGCCCACGCGGGCGCCGAGTGCTGGGCCCACCACGGCGGCGCCCGCGAACGGCCCCACGGCCTCCCACTCCAGGTGGGGTAGGACGCTCGTGTGCAGCGACAGGGTCACGAGACTGTTGACGAGGGCGGTGAGGATGAGCGGTAGCCATGAGCGCGGGTCGGATCATACGAGACGGTTCTCGGGGCCGTCGTGGTTCGAGGACGGGCGGGACGAGCGTCGCCGCGTGTTCTTCACGATCATGGCCGCGGCCACGACCACGAGCAGCGCGGAGAACAGCGTGAGCAGCACGGCGTCGTCCATCAGGCCGGACACGTTGGCAGCGAGCACCGCACCCCCTGTGCCCAGGGCGCCGAAGACCACGCCGATCCCAGGGCGGACGTGGCGGCGCCGGAGATGCGAGACCAGGCCCGAAATCGCACCCGAGATCACGACCACCAGGGAACCCACCGTTGCGTGGGTCGGGGGGAGTCCCAGGGCGAAGGTGAGCAGCGGCACGGTCATGATGGCCCCGCCGCCGCCCAGCGCGCCCATGACGAGCCCCACCAGCAGCCCTGCGATGACGACGATGAGCGCGATCACTCCTGCGGGATGATGACGGTCCTGGGGTGCGCGCCGAAGCAAGCCGCACTCGCTGTAGCACATACTCCCGGGGGTAATTTTGGAGCGAGGGAGAACCGTGTGCGGATCACGCGGTGGGGTGCAGGGGAGGGGGATTCCGTGTGGCCCTCACCGGCCCGTCCCGCATGAAAAGTGAACGTCTAGATTGTGGACAATCTAAATACCGCGACCTACCATCGATTGCGGTCGTACCACCCGGCGTTCAGGGCCGGGGCTCACCGGCCACGGAAAGGACGAGGAATCATCATGAAGGCTATGTACACCGCGGAAGCGCTTGCCCAGGGCGCGGGCCGCAACGGCAGCGTCGCCACCAAGGACGGGTCGCTGCAGTTCGACCTGGCCGTGCCGAAGGAGATGGGGGGATCCGGGAACGGCGCCAATCCCGAGCAGCTTTTCGCCGCCGGGTACGCGGCCTGCTTCCACTCCGCCTTGCAGATGGTCGCCCGCCAGCAGAAGGTCTCGCTCGGTGATTCCGCCGTGGGGGCCCGCGTGCAGATCGGCGACAACGGCGCAGGCGGGTTCACCCTGGCCGTGCAGTTGGAAGTGATCATCCCCGAACTCGAGCACGACGCGGCCCAGGAACTCGCGGACGCCGCGCACCAGGTCTGCCCCTATTCCAACGCCACGCGCGGCAACATCGAGGTCACCGTGACCGTCGTGGAGGATTGACGAGCGCGTCGCACCGCGCCCGATGAGAGCGCACGGCACGTCCCCGGCGTTCTGCGGCCCACTGAGGCCCTGACGGGGCCGTGCCGTGACGCACGGGCGGGGGCCACGAGCCCCACGGCGCCGAGGGGGATGTCACGTCCCCTCGGCGCGACGTCGCCGTCAGACGTTCTCGGGGACGCGCACCTCGGTGCGCAGTGTCGCGGAGCGGCGGTCGGCGAGTTCGCGGCGCACGACCCAGACCACCGCGACGATCCACAGCAGGGCGAGCGCGCCGAGGATCGCGTAGTACGCGGCGTCGCCGGGGAGGCGCGCCTGCACGGCGTCCAGGCGCAACAGGGTACGCGTGTTCGTGAAGATGATGAGTCCGCCGGCGCCGACGGCGAGGATGCGCGGGGCGAGCCAACGCACGAGCCACGCGGCGATCGGCGCGGCCACCACACCGCCGATCAGCAGAGCCAGGACCATGCCGAAGTCGACGCCCTGGCTGCCGAGTGCCATCAGGAACCCGATGGAGGCACCCAGACTGACCACGAACTCGGACGTGTCGATGGATCCGATGACCTTGCGCGGGGCGATCTTGCCGGAGGCCAGCAGGGTGGGGGTGCCCACGGGGCCCCAGCCACCGCCGCCGATCGCGTCCATGAAGCCCGCGACCGTGGCCAGGGGGATCAGGAAGAATCCGCGCACCTTGCCCGTGAAGTTCGGGCGCCGCCCGCCGAGCCGCAAGAACCTCCACACCACGTAGCAGCCCAGCAGCAACAGGATCACGGACATCACCGGTGCGGCAGCCTCCCCGGAGAGGGTCAGCAGGTGGGCGCCCGCGAATGCGGCGATCCCGCCGGGAACCGCCATGAAGCCCACGACGCGCCAATCGATGTTGCCGAAGCGCCAGTGCGAGAGCCCGGAGGCCAGGGTGGTGCCCACCTCCGCGAGGTGCACTGTCGCGGACACCGAGGCGGGGGTCAGACCCACGGCCAACAGCAGGGTGGATGAGGTCACGCCGTAGGCCATACCGAGCGAACCGTCCACGAGTTGCGCCCCGAAACCCACCAGGGCGAGCAAGATCAATGTACGCACGGTGCGACTCCTGTGCAGTGGAAGGGGTGAGATGACTCAGCCTAGGAACCGGGCGGGCGCTCACCCAAGGAATGTTGCGCCGTGCGTCACAACGTGTAGTGCGGTGACATCCGCTTGACATCGGCCGGGGGACGTCTTCTCTTGTCAATCGTCAGTACGCTGACGAGGATGGGAGGGTCAGCGATTCCGCCGACCGAGACGTCCGACGAAAGGACAGCACGTGGCAGAGAAGAATCCCGCCAACGCGGGCGAGGAATCCATCAAGATGAGCCCCCAGGAAGAGAGTGCGGCCCTAGGTCGGGAGACCCAGGCGGACGCCGAACCTGCCGACGAGGGCGTGGGCGCCATGACGGACAACAAGGGCGACGAGCCCGCCACCGAGAACTGACCTGAACCACTACGTGATCGGCCCGTGGCACATGCCACGGGCCGATCGCGTATTCAGGTCTCTGATGTCCGGCTCAGTCCTCCTCGCGGGGGTTGCCGATGTTGTACCGCGGCGGGCGGGTGCGGAAGTTCGCGAGCTTATGCGAACCGTCGCAGAACGGCGCGATCGACGACATGTTGCACCGGCACAGCGCGACGACGCGCCGCGGCGGCTTCTGCGGCTCGGCCCCCGGTTCCGGGGCGATCAGCACGTCACCGCGCACCAAGAGCGGTCCGTCCGGGCACGGGGTGATCACCACGGGATCCTCGGCGTCGTGCGCCACCGAGAGGCCGGGGCTCCCGTCGTCCGGGGTGCGTGGATCCTGCTCGCTCACAGGGCCACCCGCTCGGCGACCGGGGCCTCGGAACCCACGGTCTGCAGTCCCGGCATGTTCCCCCGCAGGGAGGTCCGCCCGTCCGACCAGCACTCGAGCATGTGATCACCCATGAGCCCGTCCACGTACAGGCACGCGGCCGCGCCGAACAGGACGTCCTCGAGCAGCTCGGGCTCGTCCTGGGCGAGCGCCCCGGCGAGGTCACGCGCGGCGATCTGTTCGTGAACGGCGTCGGCCTCCACGTGCTCGTCGTAGTACCAGGTGATGTCCGCGTCGTAACCGAGCTTGCGGAACGCCCGACCGTAGTACTTGTTGGGGATCGAGGACGTCATCTCGAACGCCGCGAGGTGACCCGCGATGGCCCCGCGCAACCGGCGGTGCAGTCCGAACAGGCTCATGAGGTTCATGGACGCGAGCGTGGGGGCGGGCACGAGGTCCAGGTAGTGGTCCAGGGTGTCGTCCAGGCCGAGACCTCGCATGGTCTGCGCGAAGATCGTGGCGTGCACGCGCTCGGGACGGCCCCCGCCGTACTCGTCCGACTGGATCTCCACGAGCGCCGCCTTCGCGCGGCCCCGCAACCGGGCGATGCCCCACGAGTGGGGGTCCGCCTCGCGCAGCGTGTAGATGGAGCGGTGGACCAGGAACTCGCTCAGGATTTCCTCGCTCGGGTGCCGGGCGAGCCACGTGGCCAGGGTGGGCTTGGCGTCCCCGCCGGTCATCGCGAACATCGTGTCCACGAGCTGCGCGGAGTCGCCGGGCAGGGGATCGGGGAGGGGCACGCGACGGCGCAGCTCGGCCTCGAAACCGGCCTCGAGCACTGTGCGCACGCGCAGCAGCTCGGGATCCCACTCGCGGTCCGCGGTCACGAATTCCGCGGGCCCGTAGTGCAACAGGTAGAGCAGGAACAGGGACAGCTGCAGGTCCTCGTCCGCGAGGACGTCCTGCGACGCGTTAACCGCGGTGGCCGTCGCTTCGGACAGCGCCGCGTACCCGCTCGCCGGGGTCTCCTCCGGGCCGGTCAGGATCTCCAGGAGGGCCGTGCTCACGGGTCCGCGAGCGGTCGGGGCCACGGTTCGGGTGGGGACGGTCGTCATGATGGTGTTCTCCGCTCGGGAAGGTGGGTGCTCGGCGCGGGTGGGGTGTCTCTGAAGACGGGGATTGCCCGCGGACCGCGGTGGAGCGGTCCGCGGGCAATCGGCGGAAATAGTACGACTACTTCCTATTCATTAGGCCAACATACCCGTGGTCGGGAAACGTTCCCAGACCCGGTGGCTGCCGAGCAGTTCCACCACGGTGCTCAGCACGTCCTTGGCGGAGTCCGCGCTCACGACGCCAGGCGTCTGGGCGATCTGCAGGGCGTCCAGCACGTCCGTGCCGGGGCCGAACGCGGCGATCGCCTTGGCGTGGCGCCACATCTCGTTGAGCAGCAGGCTCACGCGGGGGTCGATGTCACCCGGGCTGGGTGCACCTGCCTTCGCGTCCAGGCCACCGGCCACGGGGTTCACAGGAGCGCCGGCGGTGGCGACCACCACGGCGTCGAACTCGATGGACCGTGCCGTGAGCAGGGTGCGGTGCGCCACGATGCCCGGGGCCACCTCACCGCCCTGGGGTGCGATGACGAGCGGGACCATGTCCGCGCCGTCGATCTCGGAGACGAGCGTGGCGAGCTGGTCGGCGTCCGTGTCCGGACCCACGAGAATGCCCACCTGGCGGCCTTCGACGGGCCACGTCTCGCCCACCTGGGTGAGGGCCGGGGAGGCCTGGACGTCCTGGGCGGGAGCCTCGGTGGGCTCCTGCTCGGGCAGCCCCAGCGCCTGGGCCACGGTCTTGCCCAGCGCGGGGTCGATCGCGAACAGGTGGCGCAGCTGACGGGTGCGGATGTTCTCGTCCCAGCACTTGCCGAGCTCGAACGCGTAGGCCTGCGCGGTGTGCTCGCGCTCCACCTCGCTCAGCGAGAGCCAGAACAGGCGTGGCTGGCTGAAGTGGTCCTCAAAGGACTGGGGCCGCACGCGCTCCTTGACGGACGCGGGGACCGGGGCCGGGTAGTCGATGAACGCGTGCTCGTCCTCGGGAGTCTCCGCCGGGTTGCCGCCGTCCAGCGAGTTGGGCCGGTACGGGGCCACACCCGAGTGCACCGCACTCTGGTGGAAACCGTCACGCAGCATGTCGTTGACCGCCGCGTGCGGGCGGTTGATGGGCAGCTGGTTCCAGTTGGGCCCGCCCAGGCGGGTGATCTGGGTGTCCAGGTAGGAGAACAGACGCCCCTGCAGCAAGGGGTCGTTGGTCACGTCGATGCCCGGGACCAGGTTGTTGGGGTTGAACGCCACCTGCTCCGTCTCCGCGAAGTAGTTGGAGGGGTTGCGGTCCAGGGTCATCAGACCCACGGGCTCCACGGGGACGAGTTCCTCCGGGACGATCTTGGTGGGGTCCAGCAAGTCGATGCCCTGGAACATTTGGTCCTCGGTGTCCTCGAACACCTGGACGCCCAGTTCCCATTGCGGGTACGCGCCGGCCTCGATGGCGTCCGCGAGGTCCCGGCGGTGGAAGTCCGGGTCCGCACCGTTGATCAGCTGGGCCTCTTCCCACGCCACGGAGTGCACGCCCAGGCGCGGCTTCCAGTGGAACTTGACCAGCACGGTGGAGCCGTCCTCGGCCACCAGACGGAACGTGTGGACGCCGAAGCCCTCCATCATGCGGAACGAGCGCGGGATGCCGCGGTCGGACATGTTCCAGATGGTGTGGTGCTGGGCCTCGGTGTGCAGGGACACGAAGTCCCAGAACGTGTCGTGGGCGGACTGGGCCTGGGGGATCTCGCGATCCGGGTGGGGCTTACCGGCGTGGATGACGTCCGGGAACTTGATGGCGTCCTGGATGAAGAACACCGGCATGTTGTTGCCCACGAGGTCCCAGGTGCCCTCGTCCGTGTAGAACTTGACGGCGAAACCGCGGGTGTCACGGGCCAGGTCGCCCGAACCGCGGGAGCCCAGCACGGTGGAGAACCGCACGAACACCGGGGTTTCCTTGTCCTTGGCAAACAGGCCCGCGCGGCTGAGCTTGGTGGCCGAGCCGTAGCCGCGGAACGTGCCGTGGGCACCCGCGCCGCGGGCGTGCACCACGCGCTCCGGGATGCGCTCGTGGTCGAAGTGGGAGATCTTCTCCCGGAAGTGGTGGTCCTGCAGCAGCACGGGACCGCGGGCCCCGGCCTTGAGGGACTGGTCGGAGTTCGTCAGGCGCGCGCCGTGCGCGGTGGTGAGGTACTCACCCTGCTGGGCCATCGCGGACATCGGGGCATCGGTGGGCGCACCCGTGGGCGTGACCCGCTCGGGGGCACCCTGATCGGGCTTGGGCGGAAGCGGCTGACGGGGAGCGGTGGGCTCCTCGATGGTCGGCTCACCGGTCCCGGGAACTCCCGGGACCTGGGGGGCGTTGTTATCGCGTGCGGACATGACGATCCTCCTACGAAGCTGACGCACGCCGCGGTCATGGAGTGCGACGTGGTTCTCCCATACTGTCAGCACCCTTGGGGGTGGGCATACACCTGTAGGGAGGCAGTCGCTGTCCTGCGGGGTTGTGAACCCGTCAGGGGCTGCGCCCGCGGGCCGCGCGGCGTCGTCGTGAGACAGTGATCCCATGACGTGGACACCGGTGACATTGCGCGGGCGGTTGGTCCGCCTGGAACCCCTCAGCCGCGAGCACCTGGACGGGCTGATCGAGGCCACCGAGGACGGGCGCATGTGGGAGCGCTGGTACACGAGCGTGGCGGACCCGGACGGTATGGCCACGGCCGTGGAAAAGTGGCTCACGTGGCAGGACGAGGGATTCATGCTGCCCTTCGTGACCGTGCGGCAGGCCGACGACGCCGTGCTCGGGATGACCACGTTCTACGACCCGCAGTGGGGTGTGCCGCGCGTGAGCGTGGGCCACACGTGGAACCGGGCATCCACCCACCGGACGGGGACGAATGCGGAGTCCAAGCTGCTGCTCATGACCCACGCGTTCGAGGAGCTCGGGTGCCGGTGCGTGCGTTATGAGACGAGCTGGGCCAATCAGCAGTCCCGGGCAGCGATCGAGCGCCTCGGTGCTCGGCTGGACGGTGTGCTGCGCGCGGACCGGTTGGAGCGCAACGGCGCGCTGCGGGACACCGTGGTGTACTCGGTGCTCGAGCACGAGTGGCCCTCGGTAAAGGCGGGACTCGAGGCGCGGGTCGCGCGACGCTGAGGGAGAGGCTCACTAAAAACGTTTGTTTGCTATTGCGAATCACTGTGGGCGTTCCTACGCTGGGTCCATGGGACGCAAACTCTTCTCGGAGATCTCCCCACTGACCTACCGCATTGCGGTGGAGCGTCAGAGATGGCAGCGGCGCGCGAAGGACCTCGGCAGACGCGGGGCGTTCGCCACCGAGCGTTCGGCCGAGAACCTGCCCGTGAAGGTCTACCGTCACAACTCACTCATCCGGCGCACGCTCGGCAACACCGAGCTGGACCTGCAGGAGGGCAAGGCACGCTCGCTGGAACTGTCCGCGCCGCTCGTGGACGGGATCGTGATCCGCCCGGGGCAGACGTTCTCCTTCTGGCGGCTCGTGGGCAATCCCACGCGTTCCCGCGGCTACCTGCCGGGTGTGGTGATCAACGGTGACCACGCGGACGTGGGGATCGGCGGGGGCATGTGCCAGTTCACCAACCTGCTGCACTGGATGGCGCTGCACTCGCCACTGACCGTGGTGGAGCACCACCACCACAGCGGATTGGACCTGTTCCCCGACTTCAAACGCCAGATCCCGTTCGGGACCGGGACGTCCATCATCTACAACTTCCTGGACTACCGGCTGCGCAACGACACCGGGCAGAGCTACCAGCTCCGCGTGTACGTGGACGACGAGTACCTGCGCGGTCAGCTGCTCTCGGACGACACCTGGCCGGAGAAGTTCCACATCCGCGAGGACGAGGCGTACTTCTACCGAGTCACGGATCCCGCGACGGGTGAGGAGCAGGTGCGCCGGCACAACGTGGTGCGGCGGGAGACCCGGTCCAAGCGCACGGGCGGCACCTATCGGGACTCCCCGTCCAGCCTGCCCGCCCGCACGGTGATGGGCCAGACGACGTCGCGCGACCGGGACGGTTCGCCCCACGCCTCGGTGAGGTCGGCGGCGTAATGGCGCAGAACGTCGTCGTGCCCGGACTCCGCGGCGTTGCGCACCGCAGACCACGTGCCCAGGTAGCCCAGGAAGGCATCGAGCGGCCAGGATCGCCGGATGGACAGCGCGGCCACCGGGACCTGCGGGAAGGGGAAGTCGATGTCCCGGTACCCGGTCTCCACGAGGCGGCGCTCGGGCGGCCAGAACGGACCGATCTCGCGCCAGTAGAACCGCTCGAAACGTTCCCGCAGGCCCGGCTCCACCTCCACCACGCCGTAGCTGATGAGTGCGAGGACGGCGCCGGGGGCCGCGATGCGGCGTGCCTGCGTGTAGAAAGCCGGCAGGTCGAACCAGTGTGCGGCCTGGGCCGCGGTCACGAGATCGGCGCGGCCGTCGGCCACGGGCAGGTCCTCCGCCGTCCCGCGCGCGTAGTCGACGCCGCGTACGGGGGCGGCATGAGCGAGTTGATCCTCACCGGGGTCCACGCCGATCACGTGCGTGAAGTGTTCGGCCAGCAAGCCCGTGAGCTGGCCTGTCCCACAGCCCACGTCCACCGCGGTGCCCCGCCGCGGGGCGATCCGTGCCAGTTCCGCGCCCAGCTCCGCGGGGTAATCGGGGCGGTGCGCGGCGTAGTTCCCTCCGCCCTGCTCGAACCAGTTCCGGGTCATGTGGCGGCCCTCTCATGGGATGGCGGGGTCGGGTGTACCGGTCGTTCCCACAAGGTCACACGGCTGCGCACCTCGTCGTTCTCGTACGGCGCGGTCTCGCCCGTGGGCTCGTACCCCAGAGCCTTCCAGAAGCCGACGGCGCTCGCCGCGTTGGTCTCCACGATCCCCAGGCGCAGGGTGGTTACCTCGGGCCAGCCGCTCACGAGGTTCGTGACGGCATCATGCATCGCCCGCCCCAGGCCCTCTCCCTGGTGGTCCTGCCGCACGAGAAGCAGACCGATGTGGGCGTGATGCTCCTCGGGGAAATTGCGGATGACGTCGGCCATGGCTGCCAGAGCAGGCCCGCGGAACAGCCCGACGTCGTACTTCTGTTCGCGTGCGAGGCCGGGCGGGAGCGCGGAAAGGATCTCGGCGGCGTCGCCGGGGAGGGGCGCGTGTCCACTGATCCGGCGGGTGTAATCGGGGGTCGCCTCGAGCAGCGCTTGTAGCGCCGGCGCGTCCTCCGGTCTCAGTCCACGCAGTTCTGCCGGTTCGGCGACGGCGCTCACCCGAGTTCCGGGGTCCGCGCAGGGGAGGTGACCGCAGCGGCGTCGGGCACCCGGACGGTGCTGGTCAGGGCGGTGAGGCTGGGCCGGCGCGGGGTGGAGCTGAAACCGAAGTCCGGGGCCGGGGTCATGTCCGTGAGGCGGCCCAGGTCCTGGTCGTCCCAGGTGGCGCGGGAGTGGGTGATGGTGTGGAGGTCGTAGGCGGCGTACCACTCGGTGCGGTCGTTGCCGGCCGTACCCAGGGTGCGCACGCCGGGCATCACGCGGTGGGCCACCTGATCGGTGAGCCGGGCGAAGGTCAGCGAGGTGCTGATCGGTCGGGGGACCGTCTGCAGCAGGTACCCCAGGGGCGCTCGCGGCCCCACGCTGAAGTGCCATGTAAGCGGCCCCGCGGTGACCGTCCACCGGGAGGCGCGGGAGAAGCCCGTGCGCTGCACGTTCACGGGGACGCGGGTGACGGTGTCGAAGGTGTAGGTGTCGGACACGAAATGCGCGACCCAGTCGTTGGGCGCCAGCAGTTCACGGCGTCCGTCCGGGTGGGCGACCATGACGTCCGCGAACGGGCCCTGCGGCGTGTGGGACCAGCACCCCAGCACTAGCCGCGTGCCGGAGGACGTGCCGACCCCGGCGATGTGGCCGGTGAAGCGGTGACGGATGGAGGAGGTCATGGGGCCAGGGTAGGGGAGGAAGGGGTGGTGGGGGAGAAGGTGGCATACGGGCCGGGTACGTCCCTGCTGCGTGGCAAACCCGGGGGCGACGTCGCACCCCCGAGCGCTGAGGCCACCGTGGGTCCCGGGGTGCCGACGTCGTGCGAACCCTGGCGGCGTCGGCGTACCGGGACCCGTGTGGACGCCCCACCGACCCGCCGGTACCCGCGGCTCACTTCACCGACCCCGGCTCGTCCCGCGGGACGGCGTGTGTCGCGGCGGCCATGAGTACGGCGGTACCCGCCGCCGCCACAAAGACCCATCCGGAGGCGTGGATCACGGTGGCGGGATCGCCCTCACCGCCACCGGCACGGATGAGGTTGGTGGCGATGGCGCCGTAGATCGCCACCCCCACGGCTGAGCCGGTGGAGCGGGCGAACATGTTGAGACCCGTCACCGACCCGCGCTGGTTCCACTCCACCGAGGACTGGGCCATGATCAGCGACGGCGCCGCGGTGTAACCGAGCCCCAGCCCGATGATAAACGCGCACACAGCCATACCGATCACGCTCGGCCACGGCGACAGCGCGGCGGTCAGGGCCGCTCCCACGGTCGCGATCGCACCGCCCAGAAACATGGTGCGCCGGAAGCCCCACCGCATGTAGATCCGCCCCGCCGTGGACGCAGCCACGGGCCAGCCGATGCTCACGGCGGCCACGGCCGCTCCCGCCGCGATCGGTGTGGCCCCGGCCGTGCGCTCCAAATAGGTGGGAACGTAGCTCGTCATCCCCACCAGCAGCGCGCCGATCCCCAGGGAGACCAGGGTGGTGCTTGCGACCACGCGGCGTCGTACCAGCGCGAGGTCGATGATTGGTTCGCTCGCGCGACGCTCGACGGCCACGAAGATCGCCAGCCCCATGACGCCGACGACGCCGCACACCAGGGTGGGCACCGAAAGCCACTCCCACGCGTTGCCGCCCTCCAGCGCGCCGAGGATGAGGGCGGACAGGGCGATCGCGAGCACCGCGGCACCGGTGAAGTCCACCCGGTGCTCCTCGCGCTCGATCTTCTCGTGATAGCTGCGCAGCAACAGCCACCCCGCCACGAGGGCCACCGGGATGTTGACGAAGAAGACCCACTGCCAACTCAAGAACTGGGACAGCAGCCCACCCAATGTGGGCCCCACGACCGAAGAGACCGCCCACACCCCGGCCACGTACCCCTGCACGGCGGCGCGCTCGGCCACGGTGTAGATGTCCCCCACGATCGTCATGCCCATGGGCGCCACGGCTCCCGCACCCAATCCCTGGATCACCCGGAAGACGATGAGCGACGGCATGCTCCACGCGCATCCCGCGAGCACGGAGGAGACCAGGAACAGCCCCACACCGGTGAGGATCACGGGTTTGCGCCCGTACATGTCCGAGAGCTTGGAGAAGATCGGCACACTCACCGCCTGCGCCAACATGTAGCTCGAGAACAGCCACGGGAACTGGGCGAAGTTACCCAGGGAACCCACGATGCTCGGCACCGCGGTCGCCAGGATCGTGGCGTCCAGGGCCACCAGAGCCGTGGAGAGCATTACGGCCAGCAGGACGGGACCACGCTGCGAGCGCAGCCCCACCGAGGCGCGATCCACGCCGGAGGTGTTCACGCGCCCCGCCGCGCCACGACCATCCGGTCCCGCGAGTGGCCGGACCCGGCACCGCGTTCCAGGTGTCGCTCGCGGATCTCGTTCGTCTCGATCTGCCATCCCTGCCCGGTCAGATACGTCACCACGTCCTCGGGCATCACGTAGTCGGCGGGGTCGAAACCGTGAGGTGTCTCATCCAGCTCGTGATGCACGAACACCAGCCGCCCGCCCGGTGTCACGGCGTCCGCGAACGCGCGCACCGCTGCGTCGTCGCCCCGCTTGGGCACCGCGGGGTATTGGGCGGACACCAGGTCGAACGGGCCGAGGGGGCGCTCGCCGAACCCTTCAACGAGCCACGTGATCTCGACCCCCGCGGCTTCTGCCGCGGCCCGAGCGCGGTCGACGGCGACGCGTGAGACGTCCAGCCCCGTCACCGTCCAGCCACGTCGGGCCAGCCACACGGCGTCGGCGCCCTCACCGCAACCCACGTCCAGCGCCGTGCCGGGAGCGAGGTCCGACGTGAGCGCCATCAGGGCGCCGTTGGGCTCCCCGCTCCAGATGTGCGTAGCGCCGTAGCGCTCGTCCCAGCCGGCAGCGGTCTCGGGCGTGCGGTGGGGAGCGTGTTCGTGGGTCATGCGTCCCAGAATTCCACTGCGGCCCGGTACCGCGCCACGTCGTCCGCGCTGGGCGTGACCGGCCCGGTACCGCGCCGCGACCGCGAAGGGCAACTGGTGTCTCCATCTAATTGTGGACAACTAAAATGTGAACAACTATGATTAAGCCCGGTCGCCCGAGCACTGCACCCCGGCCCCCGCCTTGGTCCAGCACACGGCCGGTGACCGCGCGTCCGGATCGAACGCCCCGCTCCCCAGCGGGGCTCCATACTGTTCGCCGACGCCGCAAGCGTGCGGTGAGTCCCGGCACTTGGGGGGTCGGGACTCACCGCACGCGACCGTTCACGGCCCGCCGGGGACGACGACGCTCAGTGCGGTTCCCTGTGGAAGCCCACGCAGGCAGCCCCCAGCACCCCCATGACGATGTCCCCCAGCGTGTCCAGGGGTGGGATGTGGATGTCCGGTGTCGCGAACAGGAACCCCAACAGTTCCATGACCTCCCACACCACAGCGATCACGAAGCCGGCCACCGCGCACCACGTGAACCGCATCGCGGGACGATCGCGCACCCGGCCCCGCACCCGGGGGTGGTGGGTCAGAACGCGATTCCATACCATCCACACCAGGGCGTACAGCGTCACGAAGTGGATGAGGATGTCCCACCACCAGATCCTGCTGTAGAGCTGTTCGGCCGCGCTCATGGCGGCGGTGAGCATGATGAGCGAGCACACGGCCCGCGCGTACTGGGTGCGGAACCACAGAAACGCGATCACCTGTCCGAGTCCCGCGAGCAGTAGGACGGCCATGTCCACCCGGCGCCCGTCCAATGCGTAGTAACCCGCCCCGATGATCGCCGTGAAGCACATGGCCGATGCGACCACGCCGCCCACGCTGTGCGTCTGCTCGGACGTCATCGGCTGCCCCCACGACCCAGGGGGCCGGAGAGAACGCGTTGCCGGATACGCACCCACGGTCGTTCACTGCGCCAGTTGAGGAACACGGTGGCCATGGCCATGCGCAGCTGCCGGCGGATCCGAGCGGGGGAGACCAAGGCCCGCCAGGACACGATCGCGACATTGCCCGGGTCCATGATCACGCGCTGATCGCGACGGACGCGGAAGCTGAGGTCGAAATCGTCGTGCACCCGTGGATCCCGGTGCACCTCTTCCCGGACATGCTGCCACCACGCCCGGGTGAAGGCCATGTTGGACCCCCATAAGGCCCAGTGGCCCAGCGCCGTGCCGGCCACCAGGCGGTAGGCCGTGATGTATGCCGCCCCCAGGATGCGTCCGGCCAACTCGTACCGCGGCCCGAACCGCGCGATCCCGGACACCGCCACGGTGGCCTTCCCCTGCGGATCCCGCAGGGCCCGTGACAGCACCGCGGTGTGTCGCTCGACCCAGCCGGGGGAGGGGAGGCTGTCCGCGTCACAGCGCAGGATGAGGTCCCCGCGGGCGGCGTCGTAGCCCGCGGCCGCGGAGACGGCCACTCCGGGGACGGGTTCCCACACCCGGTGTACTTCGGGGTGGCGGTCCAGGACTGTCGAGAGATCATCGGTGGAACCGTTGTCCACCACGACGATCTCGTCCGGGGTGCGGGTCTGCTCACGCAGGGCCCGGAGGCAGCGCTCCAGGTAGGAAGAGTCGTTACGAACGGGGATGACCACGCTGCAGGTCATGCGTTGCTCGGTGTTCTCCCGTTCCACCCGTCCAGTCTGTCATGCCGCGGAGCGTGCCTCTCGCCGCAGCAGATCACGCTTGATCGCCTCGCCCCACGCGAACCCACCCATGGAACCGTCCGAACGCAGCACCCGGTGGCACGGGACGAACAGCGCCACGGGATTGCGGGCGCACACCGACGCCGCCGCCCGAACGGCCCGGGGATTGCCGAGCTCCCGCGCGAACTCGGTGTAGGTCAGGGGGGACCCGGGGCGGATGCGGCGCAGCGCGGCCCACCCGGCCTGCTGGCCCTCGGTGCCGTGCAGGTCCACGGGCACGGTCATGACGGAGTCGAGATTGCCGTCGTAGAACGCGCGGACCGCCTCCAGTGCGGGCACGTCACCGGATTGCGCTTCCTCCGGACGGAAGGCCGGGCGGATCCGCGCGAGCAGCTGCTCGGTCGAGCGTGTCCATCCGGAGGCCACGACGGTTCCGTCCTCCCGGGCCACTGCCGTGAAGGAACCATCAGGGGTGTCAATGCTCTCAACGACATAGGTCATGACTGCACACTTTCCGAGAAGGATGCGGGAGGGGTCAGCGGGCCCCACAGATGGGTGGTGGCGTAACTGCGCCATGGGGCAGCGGCCCCTGCCCAGTCCACGAGTGCGGGTTTGGTGTCCGGGAGCCCGAGCCGTCGGGCACCGGCGCGCATGGCCCCGTCGTCGATCAGGAACACGTCCGGGTCCCCGGTGACCCGCATGCGCACGTGGTCCGCGGTCCATGGCCCCACCCCGGGGAGGGTGAGGAGCGCGGCGCGTTGCTGAGTGGCGTCGTCGCCGGGGGACAACTGCAAATCACCCGAGGCGAGCGCGCGGGCAGCACCCAGGACCGCCTGGACCCGCGCGGCCGGCCCGCCCAGGAACTGGACGCCGTGCTCGGCGATGGCCGCTGCGGTCGGGAACATGTACCGGATGCCCGTGGCGAAGGAGGGCGCGGGCTCTCCCATGTCCCGCGCGCGGGCACCCAACACGGTGCGGGCCGCGGCCAGGGAGATCTGCTGACCGATGAGCGTGCGGATCAACGTCTCGTGCGGGTCCGCGGAACCGGCGACCCGCAGCCCTGGGGCGGCCTCGACCAGCGGGCGCAACACCGGGACGCGGGACAGCGCGGCGGCCACTGCCTCCGGATCGGCGTCCAGGTCGAAGAGCCGACGCACCCGGGCGATCAGCACGGGCAGGTCCGCGAGATCCGTGACCCGCGCGCGCAACCGCAACCGCCCCGCGCGCTCGTACACGCGCAGCCAGGCCGGGCCGCCGGGCAGGCTCAGCGCGCGGGTGTAGGAGGCGGGGGTCCCGACCTCCACGCCGTCCACCGCATGGACCGCGAACCACACGAACAGCCCGCGCACGTTCAGGGGCTCGCGATAGCTCAACGCGAGGTCCACCTCGCCCGGCTCACTCGCCGCGCCGTGTCCCGAGGGTCCGGTGCTCGTGCTGCGCGCCCGCAATTGCTGCGGGGTCATGTCGTACACCTCGCGGATCACCTCGTTGCACTGTCGGATGCTCGAGAATCCCGCGGCGAACGCGGTCTCCGCGACCGGCAGGTCCGTCTGCGTCAGTAGGGCGCGCGCCGTCTGGGCCCTGTGGGCGCGGGCGAGCGCGAGCGGTCCGGCGCCGAGTTCCTCGGTCAGCACGCGGGTGAGGTGGCGCGTGGAATATCCCACGCGCCGCGCGAGTCCCAGCACGCCCTCGCGGTCCACGACCCCCTCGGTGATGAGCCGCATGGCGCGCCCCACCACGTCCCCGCGCAGATCCCACTCCGGGGACCCCGGCACGGCTTCCGGGACACAGCGTTTGCAGGCGCGGTACCCGGCGGCGTGGGCGGCCGCGCTCGTGCGGTAGAAGCGCACGTTCTCGCGGTGGGGCGTGCGCGCGGGGCAGCTCGGGCGGCAGTAGATCCCGGTGGTGCGCACCGCGGTCACGAACTGCCCGTCGAAGCGCCCGTCCCGGGACTCGACAGCCCGGTAGCGCTCGTCGAACGAGGAGTCTTGAGGGGGCATGCGTCCCACGGTCCCACGCCCGGGCGCCGGGCGCTAGCGGATTTCGGACACGGCGGTGGCCCGAACCGGTTACTTCACGCGCTCCCACTCGGCGACCGGCCCGGGAACCGGGACGAACAACGGGTGGTGGGGAGCAGCGTCGGGATCGATGCCGTCCAGTGCGGATCGCGCCCACTCGGGGTCGCGGTCGAGGACCTTGCGCAGCAGGAACTCGAACTCGTAGCGCAGCTGACCGGTGGTCACGGTGAGCGTGATGGGCTGTGTGCTCGCCTCCCGGGCCAGGCGGGTGCGGTCGAAGTTGTAGCCGCGGCGGTCGGCCTCGTCGGCGACGCCGTGCAGGTACGTGGCCACGGACAGGACCGGATCGCTCGTGGCGCGGAAGCGCTGCAGCTGGGGGTGGCGCGTGTAGCCCTTGGTCTGACCGAGCAGGACCTTCTGGACGAGCAGACCCTCCCGCCAGCACGCCACCAGAGCACGACGGTCCAGCAGGGACGGGTGAACTGACCACAGACGCATGGCCCCATTCAATCGCGCACCGCCCCGATAGCTCCAAGCGGACCCCAAGATTCCTCCCGTAGCATGGCGGACACACCCCTGACGACCACGTGCGGAGAACACCTTCATGTCCCTGCCTGCCATCCTGGCCGCCACATCAGCCGACGAGAGTGCTCAGCTCTCCGGTATCGCGGGGTGGGTGGTGGACGTCATGGAAGCCATCGGCGCTCCCGGCGCCGGACTGCTCGTGGCCCTGGAGAACCTGTTCCCGCCGCTGCCGTCCGAGGTGATCCTCCCGCTCGCCGGTTTCACGGCCAGCCAGGGCAATTTCAGCCTGGGCGGGGCCATCTTCTGGACCACGCTGGGGTCGGTCGTGGGCGCGATCGCGCTGTACTGGATCGGCGCCGCACTGGGACGACGCCGCCTGCGCGTGATCGTGGACAAGATGCCGCTCGTGGATCTGCATGACCTGGATCGCACCGAGGAGTGGTTCGACCGCCACGGCAAGGCCGCCGTGTTCTTCGGGAGGATGATCCCCATCTTCAGATCCCTGATCTCCGTTCCCGCGGGGATCGAGCGGATGTCGTTCGGGCTGTTCGTGGTGCTCAGCGCGGCCGGGTCCCTGATCTGGAACACCATTTTCGTGCTCGCCGGGTACTTCCTGGGGGAGAACTGGCACATCGCGGAACAGTACGCCGGGGTGTTCTCACGCATCGTGGTGATCGCGGTCCTGCTGTTCCTGGTGTGGTGGGTCGTCAAGCGGATCCGGCGCAATCGTCGTTCGGCTCACGAGGGATGAATCACGGGGCACCTCGAGGGGTCGCGAACTGGGATACAGTTGCCCCCTAAGATGCCCACAATTCTCGATAATTAATGCACTAACAAGGCTCTGACCAGTACGATCGCACGTGTGGCCCGACCCCGAAAATTTGACGAGACCACTCGCAAAGCACTGATCAAGAACACCGCCGAACAGATCCTGGCCGGCGGTGTCGAGTCCGTTTCCCTCCGGCCACTGGCCGCCAAGCACGGCTGCTCCACCACCGCGATCTACACCATGTTCGGCAGCAGGGACGCCCTGATCGATGCCGTGCGGGAGGAAGCGATCGTGAGCTACCTCCGCGCGCACGAGATGGCCGTGCGCACCGGCGAACCCGTGGCGGACATGCGCGCACTCGCCCGCTCCGGCAGACGCTGGGCCCTGGAGTTCCCGGCGCTGTACAACGTGATCCTGGGCAAGGCGGGGGACTGCATCGGCGCCCGCAGGGACGGTTCCACCGGGGGACCCAGCCGCGCGGAATTCGCGAACACGGCCATGCAACCCATGTACCGACTGGTCCGCGGGGCCATCGACAAGGGAATCTTCCATGACCTCCCCGTGGAGGTCATCGGTGCCACACTCTGGGTGGGCGTCCATGGATGGATCGCCATCGAGATGAGCCGTCCGGTCCTCCCCGACACGGACGCCGACGCCGCGTTCGACCGTCACGTGCTCGCCCTCCTGAGAGCCTGGTGCGCGCGCACGCCCCTGGGTGAGTGATCCCGGACCCTCACCGTTCCGGGGCCGGTGGGATACTGGCCGCATGAGCACCCTCGAACCCTTCTCGTTCCGTATCGCCGACCGTCTGCGCGGGGTGGATTCCTCCCCCGTGCGCGACCTGTTGGAGGTGGTGTCCAAGGAGGGTGTGATCTCGTTCGCCGGTGGTGTCCCGGATCCCGCGTACTTCGAGATTGATGACGTCAAGGCCGCCTACGAGTGGGTATTCGCGAACCACCCCGCACGCGCGCTGCAGTACGCCTCGAGCGAGGGTGAGCTGGAACTTCGCGAGCAAGCGGCGCGTCGGGTCAGCAGGCACCTGCCCACCACCGCGGACCAGATCCAGGTGACCACGGGCTCCCAGGAGGGGTTGTTCGTGGTGGCCCAGGCACTGGTCAACCCGGGGGACGTGATCCTCGTGGAACGGCCCACCTACCTGGCGGCTGTGCAGGCCTTCGATCTCAACGGCGCGCACATGGTGGGCGTCCCCACGGACGAGCACGGCGTGGTGCCGGAGGAGCTCGAGCGGCTCATCGCCGAGCACGGCCCCACCTTCGTCTACCTGATCCCGTCCTTCCAGAACCCGTCCGGGATCTGCATGCCCGTGGAACGACGCCGCGCCGTCGCGGACGTCCTGCTGCGCACCGGCACCGCGCTCGTGGAGGACGACCCGTACGGCGAGTTGTGTTACACGGGCGAGCCCATGGCCCCCATCGCATCCCTTCCGGGGATGTCCGCGCAGACGATCCTGCTGAACTCGGTGTCCAAGATCATCGCTCCGGGGGTGCGGATCGGGTGGATGCGCTCCGAGGGGCCCATCCAGTTCACGCTCACTGTGGCCAAGCAGGCGATCGGGCTGCAGTCGCCCGTGCCGGACCAGTTGGCCGTGGCGCGGTATCTTGCAACCGCCGACGTCGAGGCGCACCTCGAGCGCGTACGTCCCGTCTACGCCGAGCGGGCGCGGGCCATGTACGCGGAACTCGAGGCCGTCCTCCCGCGGGACGCTCACATCACTCGCCCGGACGGAGGCATGTTCCTGTGGGTCCGCCTGGGGCACGGGATCGACACCGCCCGATTGCTACCGTTCGCGGTGGAGGAAGGCGTGGCCTTCGTCCCGGGTGCCTCCTTCTATGCGCACGACCCGGACGAGTCCACCATGCGGTTGTCCTTCGTGACCCATGCCCCGGACGTGATCCACGAGGGCGTGCAGCGGCTGGGCCGCGCGCTGGCCCGCTACGGGGAGCTGTAGACCTCGACCCCATGGAACACCGCGGCGGATCCGCACGGGCGCCGTCGCGCCGGCCCTCCCCTTGACCCGACCCTCCCGTTCCCGCGACCGAAAGGATCCCTCATGAGTGTGAAACCCCTTCCCGTGCCCCCGCTGGAGGAGACGCTGCAGCGGATGCTGAGCGCCGTCGAACCCCTCGTGGACGGCGCGGCGCTCGAGCGGACCCGGCGTGGTGCGGAAGCGTTCCGGACCAGGGAGGGCCCGCGGTTACAAGCGGCACTCGAGGAGTTCGCCCGTGCGGAGGACGCCGAGGGGCGCAGTTGGTTGTCCCGGGAGTGGCTGGACGGATATCTGACCGTGCGCACACCCCTGCCGCTGACCACCAACGTGGGATTCCAGATCACGGGGGACTTCGGCGCCCCGGGGCTGGGCCGGGCGGCCGAACTCGTCTACCGGGCGGCGTGGGTGCATCTACGGCAGGTGCGCGGGGAGACCCCGCAGGAGGTGGACCCCCGCGGTAACGACGTGAGTATGTCCCAGTGGGAATGTCTCACGGGCGGGGTGCGGCATCCTCGCGCGGAACGGGACGAGATCCGCAGATCGGAGCGAGCGGCGTCGTCGGGGTCGGCCGAGGCAGCGGAGGAGATCGGCGTGATCCACGGCGGCCGGCTGTACGCGCTGACGATCAGCACCCAGGACCGGCAACCGCTGCCGCTGCGCACGGTGGCTGCGGGGCTGAGCGCGGTCGTGGAGCGGGACGAACCGCGGGAGACCGAGCTGCCGTTCGGGGCGCTGTCCTACCTGGGCAGTGAGACGGCCGCGCCCCTGTTGGAGAAGTTGACTTCGAACGAGCACAACGCGGAGATCTACGACCGGATCAGCCGCATGGTGTTCCTGGTCAATGTCGTGGGGGCACGGGCCGAGGTCGTGGAGCACCTGGAGCGCTGCGCGTTCGAGGTGGGGCAAGCGTGGGCCTACAAACCGATCACGTACGAGGTGTGCCTCGAGGATCCGTGGCTGGCCATGCACGTGGAACACAGCACCGTGGACGGGGCCACGATCCTGGCCGTCGCGGGAGCCATGCAGGACGTGACGATCCCGGACGAGGCCGCGCTGCCGGACGCCCCGCAACCCGCCGCGATTACGTGGGAGCTCGAGCCGCAGTTGCGTGACGAACTCGTGGCGCGGGTCGCCCAATACCGCACGGAGGCCGCGCTGCTGGGCGTGCACCGGGTGTTCGTGCCGCGGCTGCACCGCGCCGAACTCCCGTTCAAGATCAGCGACGACGCCGCTCAGCAATTCATCATGTTGCTCGCCCAGCTCGCGACGTACGGGACGGCGCGCGGTGTATATGAAGCGGTGGACATGCGTGAGTTCCAGGCGGGGCGCACCGAGTGCCTCCGCCCCGTGACCCCGCAGGCCACCGCGTTCGCCCGCGCCCTGCTCGCCGGTGAGGCGACCGAGGAGCTGTTCACGGAGGCCCTGGACGCACATCGTGGCTGGGTTAAGGCCTGCAAGAACGCCCGCGGTGTGGATCGCCACCTGTTGGGACTCGCCATGATGGCCCGGAAGACGGGGGAGCTGTCCGAGTTCTTCGACTCCCCGGGGATCGCGGCCATGCGCCACGACTTCCTGTCCACCACGTCCATCGGCGGTCCGGACCCGATCGTGCGCTACGCGTTCGCGCCCACCACACCCGAGGGCTTCGGTGTCACGTACACGACCCATACGGACGGCTACGAGTTCTGCGTGAACTACCGCCGGGACTCGAGTGAGGACCTGGAGGCCTTCGCGCACAATCTGACCGTGAGCGCGGAAACGTTCTGGGGATTCGTGAAGGGGCTGGCGGGGTGACGACGCCCGCGGAGCCGCCCACCGTTCGCACCACGTGCGCCATCGTCGGCGGCGGTCCGGCCGGCCTGGTGCTGGGTCTCCTACTGGCGCGTGCGGGTGTGGCGGTCACGGTGTTGGAGAAGCACGCGGACTTCCTCCGCGACTTCCGCGGGGACACCGTGCATCCCACCACTCTGGCCCTGCTCGACGATCTCGGTCTCGTCGATCGTTTCGAGGCCATTCCGCATTCCAGGGTCACCCACGTGGACCTCCCGGACCCCGAGGGCCGCCCGGTGCGCATGGTGGACTTCACCCGGTTGCCGGTGCGCCACCCCTACATCGCCATGGTCCCACAGTGGGATCTTCTGAACCTGCTCGCGGACGCGGCCGCCGCCGAATCCACGTTCTCGCTGCGCGCGGAGCACGAGGTCACCGGGGTGACGTGGGAGAAGGGGCGGGTGAGCGGCGTCGTCGTCGAATCGCCGGAAGGTACCGGACAGGTCGCGGCTGATCTCACGATCGCGTGCGACGGCCGCTGGTCCGTGATCCGCCGCGCCGTAGGGTTTCCGGCGCGGGAACGCGCCGTGGGCTTCGACGTCTGGTGGTACCGCCTGCCCACCGATCGCCGCGTGGGGGAGTCGCTGCTGCCGCGCTCGAACCGGGGGCGGGTGGCCATCGGCATCCCGCGCGACGGCTACATCCAGGTCGCGCAGCTGGGCCCCAAGGGTGCCGACGACGCCGTGCGCGCCCGCGGTCTCGACGCCTTCCGGGCCGACGCCGCGCAGCTCTTCCCGGAGGCGGCCACCGGGGTGACCGGGATCGGGTCCACGGCGGACGTGAAGCACCTCGACGTGCGCCTGGACCGGCTGCGCCGCTGGCACGCCCCGGGGGTCCTGTGCATCGGGGACGCTGCACACGCGATGTCGCCGGTGGGCGGCGTCGGGATCAATCTGGCGGTGCAGGACGCGGTGGCTGCGGCCCGCATTCTGGCTCCGCTGCTGCGTTCTGGCGGTGCATCCGGGCGGGCGGAGGCGCGTGGGTTGGCGCGGATCCAGCGACGCCGCATGGTGCCCACGGTGGTCATCCAGGGCATGCAGCGAATCCTGCACGCGGCACTGATCATGCCGGCGATCCGGGGCAGGGACCTGCGGCCGCCGTCGTGGATCGTGAAGGTCGTGCGGCGGGTCCCGTGGCTCAGTGCGCTCCCGGCGTTGGCGGTGGGCGTAGGACCACGGCCGGAGCGGGCGCCGCGCTGGGCGCGACGCCCTTCCTGATCACCCACCCACGGCCGGGGCTTCCGGGACCTGCTCATCGGCACGGAACGAATGGATCCAGTCCAGGTCCCGGTCTAAGGCGTCCGGCGAGGCCAGGCGAATGTTGCGTTCCCGGGCGCGAGCGCCGTCGGGCAGGTGGAGCATTTCACCCACGGTGACGGACGCGTCCACGATCTTGCGGGTACGGAAACGACGACGCCGCTCGTACTCGGCACGCGCATGGTCCCAGTCGGTCGTGCTGGAGAGTAGGTCGGATAGGACGATCGCGTCCTCGATGGACTGGTTCGCAGCCTGGCCGTGGTGGGGGGACGGCGGCGCTGACCTCCTGCAGGACAGCGGTCTGTTCGTAGATCCGGACGTCCAACCCCTTGCGCTGCAGATCGATGGCAAGGGTCAGACCGCCGATTCCCGCGCCGATGATGGCGATGCGCTGGGACATGTGAGCTCCTCCCGGGGCGACTGATCTTGAAACTACCCGGGGAAGGGGGCGGGCTGGTCCGGGGCGGGTGAGGTTACGGAGGGGGTAGGGGAATGCCCTCTGCATTCCTCGATCATCGGTGCTGGGGGCGCGAGGACGAAATCGTATATTTATTCCCGATTCATCCTCTTCGCCCGCGTGTATCCGGGAAAATTTAAGGAAATCGCCGCTTCACCTGGGTGATGCAGTACGCGCCGGTGTTCCGGCGGCCCCGGCCAGGAGAATCAAGCTCTCGGACTCGCCTCCGATTATTCCCGAATATAAAGAGAGCACACTGTTGCCCGCGAGAGGCGGCGAAGTCATAACGGGGGGCCCGTTAGGCGAGTTAAGACCATATTTCCAAGGGTGCGAAATCAATGCGCCACCTTATCGAATATCCATGCTGTTATTCCCGGCCCGCCACGGCATATATTCCTTACCGGCCGGTCGCTGGAGACACACAATTAAGGTAGGGTGCTTATTAAGCCGTCAAATGATGGTGCTTCCTTTCCCAGCCAGGAGTGCAAAATGATGCGTAAGACCGCTACTACCGCTGCCCTGTCCCTCGCAATCCTCACCGGTGTGTCGGCCCCTGCCATCGCCGCCGAGGAGAGCCCGGCTCCCGCCACGAGCCAGCAGACCAACGACGACAACGGCAACGCCGGCCTGTGGGGTCTGCTCGGTCTCCTGGGTCTGGCCGGTCTGCTGAAGAAGAACAAGACCGTCCACAACGATCGCCACGTCGACCACACCACGGATCGTCGCCGCGACACCGGGACCAGCACCGTGCGCGACACCGGGACTACCAACGTGGACGGCACCACCCACCCGGGTCGCTGAGACCTCGTTCCCTAGGTTCTAGATCCAGGACCTGATGGCTGGGGCCCACTCATTCGTGAGTGGGCCCCAGTCCTGTATCCGTAACATCAACTGCAGTGGAACGCGCGCTGTCATGTCGTGGTGTTCACGACCGCGCCCTGAACGCCGCCAACACCCCGCCCACCGTGAACACCACGGTCGCGGCGAGCACCAACAGCAGGGGCGCCGTCCACGCCCCGGTCGCGGTGTTCAAACCCCCGGCCAGGGGTGGCCCGATCGTGGCCGCGAGGTAGCCGATGCCCTGCACCCGCGCGGACATCCGCGCCGCCTCGGCGGAGGAGCGGGCCACGCGGGCGACGATCGAGAAGATCGCCGTGAAACCGCCGCCCTGGGCCGCCCCGCCGATGAGCGACCACGCGATGAACCACCCCGGCGCGAGCATCAGGCCGATGGGTAGGGTGATCCACAGCGCTCCGATCAGTGCCACCGGAACCCACGCGGGCGCCCGTGCGGCCAGGAGGGGCACGCCGAACGCCCCGATGACGGCGGCCACCTGGAACAGCGACGCCGAGGCCCCGGAACTCGCCAAGCTCAACCCCCGCGTGTCCGCGAGCAGCGCGGGTAGCCACGCCGTCACCGAGTAGTAGGCCATGGCCTGCCCGCAGAACGCCAGCGCGAGCAACCAGCCGATGCGCCGCACACGCCCCGTCGCGTGAGCGGTGTCGGGTTCCGCTGGCGGCAGCATCTCCGCGGGGGCCTCTGAAGTTTCGGGGGCCGACGGCGTGTGGGGGTTGGGGGCCGCGCTGCGGCCGGGGGCGTCGGGGGACGACGACATGTGGGCGGCTGAGGCGGCGTCGTCGCCGGGGCTGCCGGAGCGGCGTCGTGAAAGCAGGAGCCAGTAGCCGATGCCGGCGAGCGCCAGGACGCCCCAGGCCGTGAGGGCCCAGCGCCACCCCAGGGCGGCGGCGAGCGGCGCGGTGCCGAGCGCGGTGATCATGGACCCCACGTTGAGGGCCGCGGAGTAGGCGGCGGTGACCACGGAGACCTGGCGCCAGGGGATGTCGCGGCGGATGATGACCGGGATCACGATGTTGCCGATCGTGATCGACGCCCCGATGACCACGGTGCCCACCAACAGCAGGGGCGTGGAGCCGAGAGAACGGATGATGGTGCCCATTAGGACACCGATGAGGCAGAGCAGGACGGCGGCCTCGGGGCCCGCACGTCGGATGACCGCGGAGGCCGCCGGGGTGACCACGGCGAAGAGGAACACCGGGAGTCCCGTGAGCAGCCCCGCCGCGACCGACGAGAGGCCGATGTCCGCCTGGATGTTCGTGATCACGGGCGTGGGCGCGATCATGGGCCCGCGCAGGCTCAGCGCCACGAGGATGATCCCGGCCACCACCCACGGCAGCCGTGCTCGGATGAAGTGATGCGTGCTCGTGGGGACTCCTCGGTCGATGTGCGTCCCCAGCATCAATATCAGATGGCGCGGCGGATCGGGGAACGGAACCGTTCCCCGAGCCGCACGAGGTTGCCGGAGGGGGCTTACCCCCTCCGGCAACCCCTCACCCCTCCCGCTGCGCGAGAATGTCGTCGAGCGTCTCGCGCACGGCTTGGCGTGCTGCCACGCGGGAGCTGGCGGCGCGTTGCTGCTCGTGGTTGTCCGCGTCCTCGACGCGCTGCATCTCCTCCTGCTCCCGTTCCTTGGCCTTGTCGCGTGCGGATTCCAGGGCATCCCAGATGCTGTTTTCACTCATGCGTTCATTCGACCACTTGCCACGGGACGCGACAACCGTCTCGCGGCAGCGAATTTCGGACGGACCCCTTCCAGTCTTGAACCCGCCGGAAAGCTCCGGTGTAGGACCCTGGTCACATAAATAATCGCGGCCACTGTTCCGGGTGCTCGTATGAGCGGGTCCCGGGGCAACGGCACCACTTCCCTGATCCAGAGGTTGTCATGTCCAGCACGACCGAAGGTCCCACGGAGCATCCCGCGGCCCGAGAACACGACCCCCGCAAGGCCTGCAAAGCGCTGATCGGCGCCTACGTGGGCACGTCCCTCGAGTGGTACGACTTCTTCCTGTTCGGCCCCACCGCGTCCATCGTCTTCGCGCCCTTGTTCTTCGGCGGCGAGGACCCCGCGCTGGCCGTCCTGCGGTTCGTGCAGGGCATGGCGGTCCGCGGCGAATGGGGCGGCGCCACCCTGCTGGCCGTGGAGAACGCCCCTGAGCACAAGCGCGGTTTCTCCGGCGCGGTGGTGCAGCTGGGTTCGCCCACCGGCACCATCCTGTCCTCCATGATCGTGGCCGCCGTGGTGGCCCTCTCGGGCGAGCGGTTCCTCGAGGGCGCGTGGCGTATCCCGTACCTGATCTCTATCGTCCTGGTCGCCGTGGGCGTGTGGATCCGGCTCAAGATCGACGAGACGGAGGACTGCAAGCAGGCCGAGGTCGCTCGGTCGGCGACGCCGCACGAGAAGCAGAGCGCGCCCGTCGCCGACACCCTGCGCGCCGCTCCCGGTCGCCTGATCGTGGGTATCGACACCTACCTGTTCGGTAACGCCGGCTTCTTCGTACTGACCACGTTCATGATCAGCTACGTGACCAAGCAGCTCGGTCTGCCCTCCACCGTGATCCTCACGGCCATCGCATGGGGTGCCGTGGTGCAGATCGTGGTGATGTTCATCGCGGGCAAAGTCGCGGACAAGACCTCCCCGTCCATCGTGGAGGCCGTCGGCTACGCGATCGCCGCGCTCGTGGCTTTCCCCATTTTCTGGCTCGTCGATACCCGGGACACCGCCCTGATCACCGTGGCCATGATCCTGGGACTCGGCTTCGCCTCCATCCCGTACGCCCCCGTGTGCACCGTCCTGACCCAGTTGTTGCCGGTCAAGGTCCGCTATTCGGCCATCGCACGTGCCCGCACCCCAGAGGGTGCACCCGTCGTGGATGCGGGTGGGCGTTACCTCATGCCGGGGCTCATCGAGTCCCACGGGCATCCCGGGATATATGTCTGCCTGACCATGAAGGCGGACTGCAGGCCGTCCGTGACACCGCGAGCGAGCGACGTCGTCAAAGCGATCCGCGAGGCCGCACAGGAGGCCGAGGCGGGGGGAGTGGGTGCGTGGGTGGGCTACGACGAGCACCTTGATGGGCGGGCCCGGACGACCTGCTGGCCGGGAAGCGGGTGGCCCTGGCCGACTTCTCCGCGTGGGGGATCACCACCGTCTACGGCATGAGCAGCGGTCCCCTGGAAGTGGGCGCCTACCAGCGGCTGCACACCGCAGAAGAGCTGACCACGCGCTTCCGGCCGAGGCCCCATGGTTGGGCGTGCCCTGAGCAGTGGGCTGCGGGGGGGGGGGGGGGCGATCCACGGGATCGGGGACCGCGCCGTGAGGCAAGTCTTGGACCTCATCGCGGCGTCCTCGACCGCGTTCGTGTAGGAGCTCGGAAATTCGCACATCAATAATTTGGGCCAGGAGCGCATGAACCGCGATGGTCGCATCGTGCACCGGGGCGGGTGTAGCGCCGTTCCGGTCTGTCATGCGGTGACGGCGCGGCGTTCCAGTGCCCGGCCCGTCACTTCACCGTACCTTTGGGCTGCGGCGGGGTGGTGCCCTGCCCCGTGAAGTAGGCGATCACGCGCCCGTCGGCCTCCAGGACGACGTCGCAGATCTGATTCCTGCCGAAGCTCACCCGGCGCGTGGCGATCGCGGTGATCACCTGGCCGCTGTGCGCGGGAGCCATGAACGTGATCTCGGCGTTGCGCGTGAGGATGGGGGAGCCGGCGGTCGCGCAGCAGTACGCGAGCGTGGTGTCCGCCAGGGTGAACAGGTATCCGCCGTGGCAGACACCGTGGCCGTTGGCCATGAAGTCGGACACGGTCATGGACATGGTCACTCGGCCCTGTTCGATCTCACCGAGGTCCATGCCCAGGTGCAGGGGTGCGGGATCGTTGCGCAGGATCTCGTGCAGGAGTTCACGGATGGCGGTCATGTCGGTGGGGTCTGCGTACACGGTCACCCTTCGGTGCAGGGCCTGGCCGGGCCTGGAGGACCACTCCCGGGTGCGGGGTGGGGCGATACGAGAACACTCTAGAGTGCGGCCACCACTGGGCGGGCGCGTCCGATTTCTGACAGGCTGGCAACGGCTCCCGCGTCCCGTCGGTGCCGTCCAATGACCAGGAAGGGGTGGCACGTGAGCCGTGTCCACGAAGTCAAGGTCCAACGGCCCTTCCGCGCCGTCGAATCGGCCATCGGGAGCCAGGACCTGCCGGAGGTGGCACGCTTGCTCGCGGAGCTCACGGTGGGGGAGGTCGTGGACCTGTTGGAGCGGCTGGGAGTGCGCCAGCGCGCCGTCGCCTACCGGATGCTGGCCAAGGACCGCGCGGTGACCGTGTTCGAACGTCTCGACGCGCCGCTGCAGCGCGAACTCGTGACGGGTCTGCGGGACGAGGAGGTCGCGGGCGTCGTCGAGTCCCTGGACACCGACGATCGCGTGAGTCTGCTGGACGAACTGCCTGCGGCCCTGGCCAGCCGGCTGTTGAAGGGATTACCGCTCTCCGAGCGCGAGCTCACCGCGGCGGTGCTCGGCTACCCGGAGAACTCGATCGGGCGGCGGATGAACCCCTCGTACGTCACGACCCACCCCGACCTGACGTGCGCCGAGAGTCTGGAACGGGTGCGCGGGGAATTGGAACGCACCCGCAATGTGTACACGGTCATGGTCACGGATCCGCAGCGGCGGCTCCTGGGAGTGACCAGCCTGCAACGACTCATGGCAGCCCCTCCGGACACCCTTGTCTCACAGGTCATGGAGGAGGCGGACCGGGTGTCCGCGACGGAACCCCGGGAGCGGGCGGCGCGCCAGTGCGCGGCCCTGCGGGTGCTCAGCCTGCCCGTCGTGGACGACGAGGACCGCCTGGTGGGCGTGCTCACCGTGGACGACGCCCTGGACATTCTCGAGGACGCCGAGTCCGAGGACCAGGCGCGGCTCAGCGGTTCCGAGCCGTTGCGCAGGCCGTACCTGTCCACCCCCGTGTTCCGGCTCGTGCGCTCGCGCGTGGTGTGGTTGTTGGTGCTCGCGGTCAGCGCCGTGCTCACCGTACGGGTGTTGGAGACGTTCGAGTCCACCCTGGAACAGCTCGTGGTGCTGTCCGTGTTCATCCCGCTGCTCACGGGCACCGGCGGCAACACGGGTAACCAGGCGGCGACATCCCTGACCCGCGCGCTCGCCCTGGGGGATGTGCACACCCGGGACGTCGTCAAGGTCATGCTGCGCGAGATGCGCGTGGGACTGTGCCTGGGGCTGTTGTTGGGCGGACTGGGATTCGTGATCGTGGGGTTGATCTACGGGTGGGACATCGGCGCGGTGATCGGGCTGACACTGCTGGCCCTGTGTACGTTGGCCGCCACCGTGGGGGGATGTATGCCATTGATCGCACGCGCCATCGGGGCGGACCCGGCCGTGTTCTCCAACCCGTTCATCTCCACGTTCGTGGATGCCGCCGGGCTCGTGGTCTACTTCCTGATCGCCCGGGCGATGCTGGGGCTGGCCTAGAGCGGGAGCACCCCCAGGCCGGAGCCATTCACCCCGGTGCCCGGAGCGCCCTGCAACGCCGCAGTGGTCAAGCCCTCCGAGTACACCCCGCTGTCCGTGCTGGGCTTGATCCACGTGCTCAACCAGGTGCTCCCGGCGGACGTCCTGCACGTGGTGCCCGGCGGCGGCGAGGTGGGCAAGGCGCTGTCCGAACACGACGGTGTGGAGAAGATCATGTTCACCGGCTCCACCACGACCGGCCAGGCGATCATGCGCTCGGCCGCGGACGGGCTCGCACGACTGACCCTCGAGCTCGGGGGCAACGATGCCGGTGTGGTGCTGCCGGACGTGGACCCGCAGGCCATTGCCGGGGACCTGTTCTGGGGTGCGTTCACCAACACGGGCCAGACGTGTGCCGCGCTCACCCGCCTCTACGTCCACGAGGACGTCTACGACTCCGTGTGCGAGGCGCTCGTCGGCGTGGCGCAGCAGATGTCCATGGGCAATGGCCGTGAGGAACAGAACGTCCTGGGTCCGCTGCAGAACAAGCTGCAGTACGACAACCCGTTGGTGGGCCAGGAGCAGAAGGGCTGCGGCAACTCCTCCGGCGACCCTTCTGAAAGCCTTCCTCGGGAATGGTGTGCGGGGGAAGGATGTTGTGGGTACTGACTAAGTATCAACAGCTTTCGACGAAGGGAAACATATGCCCACCCTGTTCGACCCGATCACCGTAGGAAAGTTCGAGCTCGCGAATCGTGTGGCCATGGCGCCGCTGACCCGGATGCGTTCCGACGCGGACGGCGTACCCAAGGACATGAACGTCGAGTACTACTCGCAGCGGGCGTCCGCGGGCCTCGTGGTCACGGAGGGGACGTTCCCGGCCGTGACGAGCCGCGGGTTCTGGGGTCAGGCTGGCATCGAGACCGCCGAGCAGGCCCAGGGCTGGTCCCGGGTGGCGGACGCCGTACACGAGAAGGGCGGCGTGATCTTCCTGCAGATCATGAACGCCGGGCGGGTCTCCCACCCCGAACTCACCGGCGGCCCCCTGCCCGAGGCCCCCAGCGCGATCGGTGTGGACCAGGCGGTGCACGTGCCCAGCGGCAAGCAGCCCATGCCCACGCCCCGTGCCCTGGAGACCGACGAGCTGCCCCGCATCAAGCAGGAGTTCGTCGCCGCGGCCCGCCGCGCGGTGGACGCCGGGATCGACGGCGTGGAGATCCACGGCGCCAACGGCTACATCCTCCACGAGTTCCTCGCCCCGTCCTCCAACCACCGCACCGACGAGTACGGCGGCTCCCCGCAGAACCGGGCACGGTTCGTGATCGAGGTGGCGCGCGCCGTCGCCGAGGAGATCGGCGGGCAGCGCGTGGGGCTGCGGATCTCGCCCGAGCACAACGTCCAGGGCGCGATCGAGGACGACCACGACGACGTCGTGGCCACCTATGACGCGTTGCTCACCGGTCTGCGCGGACTCGACCTCGCGTACCTGTCCGTGCTGCACAAGGACGTGGACGGGGAGTTCGTGCGGGACCTGCGCCGTGGCTTCGAGGGTGTGTTCTACCTCAACAGCGGCTTCAGCGTGGTCACCGAACTCGAGGAGGCGGAGCACATCATGAGCGCCGATCTCGCGGACGGCGTGGTGGTGGGCCGCGAGCTCATTGCCAACCCGGACCTGGTGGAGCGCTGGCGTGACGGGCTGGAGCTGAACACCCCGGACTCCACGACCTTTTACGTGGGCGGACCCAAGGGGTACGTGGACTACCCGTTCGCGAATGTGGCGGCCCGGTAGGCACGGGTTCCTTCAGGAGGGTGGCAGCCGTCTGGACGGACGGCTGCCACCCTCCTGCGTTTCTTGGGTCGTGACTGGCGCCTCAGCCCGGGGACCCTCGGGCGAGCGGCTGACCCCCTGCTTTAGCTGAGCACATGTCGATTCGCGGGGGTGATGCTGCTTTTGCTCCACTTCGCATTCCTCGACTACGTCAACCGCACAAAATAGCTGACCCTTGATCGGCCCCAACAACCGCTCGGGCTCGACGAATTCCCCTGTCATCAGCCTCGGCGCCACGTCGCGGCGGTGACCGAAGTGATCGGCGTCAGACCCGCGCGTTCGAGGATGGGCCGGAAATACTCCGTGCAGTCGACGTGGACGAAGCGCTTACTTCGGACCTGGGCCGACCTGGCGCGCTGGGCCACGAGGGTGCAGTAGAGACCGCGGCCCGATGGCCCCCGGGTAGCATCGAGGTGTCGTCAGGGGATTATCCGCGCGTGTGGTCGGGTGCGCGGCGTCGGTCGTACCCAGGAGAATCCGTGAGCACTCGCCCACCCGCCGTCCCCGAACCCGCCCGGGACTCACCGTCCCTCTCAGCTGCGGGCGGATGGCCCTTCCTCATCACCGCGCTGGTGGGCAGGCTCCCCGCCGCCACGGTGCAATTGGGTCTGTTGCTGTATGTGAGCGGGGCCGGTCTGGGCCTGGGGCTCGCGGGGATCACCGTGGCCGCCGCGGGACTGGGTTCCGCCGTGGGCGCGCCCGTGATCGGGCGGTTGGTGGATCGCTTCGGACCCCTGCCCGTGGTGCTCGCGGCCACCGTGGTGCAACTGCTCGGGATGGGATTGTTGCTCGCCGTGGTCCTTCACGACGCGCCCCGGTCACTGATCCTGGTGTGCGCCGCGGTGGTCGGCACCGCGAACCCCCAGGTGGGAGCCATCGCGAGGGCCCGCTGGTCCGCCCTGGCCAGGCGCCGGGACACCCCCGGCCTGGTGGGCAAGGCCCTGGGGTACGAGACCGCGTGCGACGAGATCAGCTTCATCCTGGGGCCCGTGATCGCCGGGATCCTGGTGGGTGTACTCGGCCCGAATCCGGCGCTCTTGGTGCTCATGACGTGGGTCGTGGTGGGTCAGGGGTGTTTCATCGCCTATCTGGTGAGCCGCCGCGGCATGAGGGTGGACGCGCAGACGCCCACCCCCACCGACGGCACCGCCCCACGGATCCGCCTGAAGGCCGTCCTCCCGCCCATGCTCGCGTGCCTGTGCGTGGGAACGGTCTTCGGCTCCACGCAGACCGCACTCACCGCGATCAACGCGGCCCGAGGGACCGATGCCTACACGGGCATCATCTACGGCTTCATGGGGCTGGGCAGCGCTGTGGCGAGCGTGCTGGTGTCCCGGTTCCCGGAGCGCGTGCCGCTCGCATGGCGCGTGGCCGGCGGAGCACTTCTCGTGGTGCTGGTGTCCGTCCTGCTGCTGCCGGTCCCCGGCTCGGTGGGTCTGGCGCTGCTGTTCACGGTGATCGGCCTGGGCGTCGGCTCTATCCTGGTCAGCGCCTACACGCGCGGTGAGCGCGTGGCCCCGTCCCACCGGATCGCGAGCGTCATGACCATGCTCACGACCTGCCTGGTCCTGGGGGTCTCCTTTGGCTCGGCACTGGGCGGGGTCCTGTCGGTCGTGCCGCGGCACGGGTTCCTGCTCACCCTCGGGGCCGGGGCGGCCGCCCTGCTGGTCTCGGTCGCCATCCACGCGACCCGCCCGCCCGGACGCCGCCGGGACGTCTGAGGACGGGGCCGCGCGGCGTCGTCGTCCCCGTGCTCGGACGACGACGCTGCGCCGCCTCCGCGACCCACCGCACCTGACGGCGGGCAGACGGAAGGCGCGACCGGGGAGCTCCCGACCGCGCCTTCCACGGAATGGCAGTGCGATGACCAGAGCCCGGAATCAGCGGCCCGCGGCGTTGCGCTTGTCCAGTGCCACGACCTCGAGAGCCTCCGTGCGGCTGGTGTGCAGGTCGTCGATGTTGCGCAGCGAACGGGACTTGGTCTCCTTGGCCGTGAGTGCGGCGATCACCGAGATCAGACCGGCGGCGCAGACCACGAGCGCCACGTTGAGCCAGGCGTCGCCCTCGGCGCCGGCCACGGCTGTGGCCAGGAAGGGGGTCACGCCGCCGGAGATCGCGAAGCCGATCTGCGTGCCCAGCGCGAGCCCGGAGACGCGCACCCGGGTGGGGAACATCTCGGCGTAGAAGGACGGCCAGATGCCGTTGGCCATGGAGTAGAACACGCCGGAGAGCACCGCACCCAGGAGGAAGATCAGGACCCAGTTACCGGAGGACACCGCGCCCAGATAGGGGAACATGAGCAGCGAGGAACCGATCACACCCATCACGAAGATGGGCTTGCGGCCCACCCGGTCCGCGAGCAGCGCCCACGCAGGGATGGTGAACAGGGCCACGAAGTTGGCGAGCACGGACACCCACAGCATGGTGGAGCGTTCCAGGCCCACGACCGAGGTCGCGAAGGACAGGGACCACACCAGGAACACCACGTTGACGGTGTTGATCAGCGCGGCGGCGGCGATCCGGATCACGGCGGCCTTGTGGTACTTGAGCATCAGGGCCAGCGGGGTCGCGGGCTTCTCGCCGGGGGTCTCGGCCTGGGCGTCCTCGAAGGCGGGCGGCTCCTCCAAGTGACGGCGGATCAGGTAGGCGACCAGGACCACCACGGCGGAGATCCAGAACGGGACGCGCCAGCCCCAGCTGAACAGCTGCTCCTCACTCAGCAACAGAGTGAACGGAATGAACACGGCGGTGGCCAGCAGGGTGCCGAACTGCGTCCCCTGCAGGGTCCACGAGGTGGTGAACGCACGGTGGCGGTCGTCGGCGTGCTCCAGGGACACGGAGATGGCACTGGCCTGCTCACCCGAGGCGGACAGGCCCTGGATCACGCGGCACAGCACGAGCAGGGCGGGTGCCAACAGGCCCACCTGGTCGTACGTGGGCAGGCACCCGACCAGGAACGTGGCGCCGCCCATCATGAACAGGGTCAGCATCAGGACGAACTTGCGTCCCATCCGGTCACCGAGCGGGCCCATGATGAGCGCCCCCAGCGGCCGCACCACGTAGGCCACGCCCACGGTGCCCATGGCCAACAGGATGGCCACACCCGGGGACGCGTCCTTGGGGAAGAACAAGTGGTTGAGCACGAGCGCCGCCGCGGTGCCGTATACCGCGAAGTCGTAGTACTCGAGCGCGGAGCCGATCCAGCTGGCCAGCGCCGCCTTCTTGGGGGTCTTGACGTTCTCGGGGCGTGCGTCGGTCAGTTGTCCCGACGACGCCGACGCCGCCGGGGCCGGCGGGTGGATCGGCTGATCCGGTCCTGGGGTCGTGCTCATGAGCGGGTCCTTCCGTGGGGCGTCATCGCGTTAGCAATTGCCAAATAATGAAAATCACTTCCGAATACTTGAAACCAAGAATGGTGTGGGTCACACTGTTCGTCAAGTGGTCGAGAAAAATGTCCGTCAACGAATCAGGAGTTGAGCGTGAGCCCCAGCGCATCGCAGCCGCGCGTCGCGGCGTCGGCGGCCCAGGAACCGGAGCAGGAATCCGGCCGGGAACCGGAGCGAGAAGGCGACCGAAAACCGGGCCGGGAGTCCGGGGAGGGTGGGGCCGGTAGCCGGTCCCGGGCCGCTGACCGTTCGGGAACCGTGCGCAAGGGGCTCGCGCTGCTCGAGATGCTGGCCGAGTACCCCCACGGGGCGACCGCCGGGCAACTCGTGGCGGACTCCGGCTACGCGTTCAGCACGTGTTACCGCTTGCTGAGCACCCTCGTGGACGCCGGGTACGCGGAGTACGAGCCCGCGACTAAGCAGTACCGGTTGGGTCTGCTGCTCTTCGCGATGGGACAGAAGGCGGCCACGGCCAGGGGTTACGCCGGCACCGCACTGCCCGTCATGCGGGAGGTCGTGGAGGCGACCGGTGAGAGCTGTCTGCTGGCCGTGCTGGACGGGGACCGTTTCCTCACCGTGCACACCGTGGACGGCCCGCACCACCGCATCACCACGGACCCGGGGGACCGGGGGGAGCTGCACACCTCCGCGCTCGGCCGGGTGCTGCTGGCTTTCACCGCACCGGACGTCCGCGAGGACCTCGTGGCGTCCCTCGACCTCAGCGCGCGCACGGAGCGCTCGCTCACCGACCGCGAGCGCTTGCGCGCGATCCTCACGCAGGTCCGGGAGCAGGGGTGGGCCCTGCAGGACCAGGAGCACGACGACGGTATGGCCGCCCTGGCCGTGCCCGTCATGTCCCCAGGTGCTCCCCTCCAGGCGGCGCTCGCGCTCGCCGCGCCCGTACACCGGTGCGATCCCACTGAGCTCATCCAGAACGTCCCCCTGTTGCGGGAGGCCGCGGACCGACTCGCGGTGGTGCTTCCGCAGCGCAGCTGATGTTCGGGTCCGGGCTCCCTGGGCCCTGAATTCGCACCTCTTGACCACGGCACACACTCCCCGGAAGGAGTCCCATGTCCACTCGCAACGAGTCCTACCTGGTGGGTTTGATCGGCGACGGCATCACCCAGAGCCTCACCCCGTCCATGCACGAGGCCGAAGCGGACCGGCACGGTCTGCGCTACCTCTACCGCCCCGTGGACCTGGGGGTGATCGGACGCCCCGGCACGAGTGTGGGGGACCTCTTGCGGGCCGGGCGTGATCTGGGGTTCAACGCCTTCAACATCACGCACCCGTGCAAGCAGCTCGTGCTCGAGCACCTGGACGAGATCGATCCGCGCGCCGAGGCCATCCAGGCCGTGAACACGGTGCTCATCCGGGAAGGAAAGTTCATCGGGTACAACACGGACTGCTCGGGGTTCACCACCGGATTCGGGCACGGTCTGCCCGGCGTGACCGTGGGGTCCGTGGTGCAGTTCGGTTCCGGCGGGGCGGGGTCCGCGGTGGCCGAGGCCCTGCTGTCCCTGGGTGCGCAGCGGCTGTGTCTCGTGGACGTGGACGTGGCCCGCGCCGCCGAGCGAGCGAGCGAACTCGCCGCCCGCTACCCGGACGCGGTGGTGGAAGCCGTCACGGCCGAACGGGCCACGGAGCACATCGCGGCGGCCGACGGCGTGGTCAACGCGACCCCGGTGGGGATGCACCACCACCCCGGGACGCCTTTCGACGTGGGTCTGTTGCGACCGGAGCACTGGGTCGCGGACGTGATCTACCTTCCGCTCGAGACGCCCCTGGTACGGGCGGCGCGGGCTCTCGGGTGCTCGGTGCTGGACGGTGGACACATGGCCGTGGGGCAAGCAGTAGATGCGTTTGCATTGATCACGGGGGTTGCCCCGGACAGTGCCCGCATGCGCCGGCACTTCCTGGAGCTCACCGGCCAGGGCGACGACGCCGTTACCGTCCCCGCGTCCGCTCCCGAGGGTGAGCGCAACCACGAGAAACAGGAGGGTGTCCTGTGAGGACCAGTATCGCCACGGTGTGCTTGTCCGGAACCCTCGAGGAGAAGATGCGGGCGGCGGCCTCCGCCGGGTTCGACGGGATCGAGGTCTTCGAGCCGGACCTGGTGGTCTCGCCGTCGTCGCCCGAACAACTCCGAGAGCTCGCAGCGGAGCTGGGGCTCTCCCTGGACATGTACCAGCCGTTCCGCGACGGCGTGGAGGTGGCCCCGGAGGCGTTCCCGGATTCCCTGCGCCGACTGCGCGCCAAGTGCGAACTCATGAACCGGCTGGGCACCACGGTGCTGCTCGTGTGCTCGAACGTGGCTACCGGTGTTCTGGACGACGACCAGGCGATCGCTGAGCAGCTGCGGACCGCGGGCGACGTCGCCGACGAATACGGGATCGACCTGGCCTACGAGGCTCTCGCGTGGGGCGCGCACGTCAACGACTGGCGCCACGCACACCGGATCGTGGAACTCGCGGACCACCCCCGGGTCGGGACGTGCCTGGACAGCTTCCACATCTTCTCCCGCGGGGACACCGTGGCCGGGGTGGAAAAGTGCGACCCGGACAAGATCTTCTTCGTGCAGCTCGCGGACGCGCCCCTGCTCCAACAGGACGTGCTCTCGTGGTCGCGCCACCACCGGGTCTTCCCGGGTGAGGGGGACTTCGACCTGGTGGACCTGCTGGGCCGCCTGCACGAGTGCGGGTACGCCGGGCCCGTGTCCCTGGAGATCTTCAACGACTCGTTCCGGCAGGCGGACGTCTACCGCACGGCCGTGGACGGGTTGCGGTCCCTGCGCTGGCTCGAGGACCAGACCGCGGACGCCGTGCGCGACGCCGGCGGGGAACCCGAGCGCGAGCCGCTCGTGCTCACCGATCTGCCCGCTCCGCAGACCCCCGACGACTGGGACTTCGTGGAGCTGCGCACCCGGGAGCTCGGGCGCGTGACCCGGTTGCTACATCAGCTGGGGTTCTCCCTGGCCGGGCACCACCGCTCCAAGGACTCGGTCCAGGCGTGGACGCAGGGGCCGGTGCGGATCGTGGTCTCGGAGGACCCGGGGGCCACCGTGCAGCCCACGCGGCTCGCGGCCCTCGGCTTCCAGGTCGCGGATCCCGACCTCGCCGCGTACCGCGCGGAACGCCTGCTCGCCCGGGCCGTGGATCGCGCTCAGCAGCCGGACGAGACCGTGCTGCACGGCGTGCTCGCGCCGGACGGGACGGAGTTATTCTTCGGCCCGCACGGCAACCATGGGGTGCCCCCGTGGCTCGGGGAGTTCGGCGCGGACCAGGACGACGCGGCGTCGGGCGCCCTGATCACGGGCGTGGACCACGTGAACCTGGCCCAGCCGTGGCAGCACTACGACGAGGCGGTGCTGTTCCTGACGTCCCTGCTGAACCTGCATCCCACGTCCTCGCAAGAGGTCGCGGGGCCGTCCGGACTCGTGCGCTCGCAGGTCATGCGCTCGGAGGGCAACACCGTGCGGATCCCCCTCAACGTGGCGCCCATGGCCGCGGAGCAGGGCGCCTTCACGGGCGCGGCCTACCCGGAGCACGTGGCGCTCGCGTGCTCGGACGTTGTCGCGGTGGCACGCCGGGCACGACGCCGCGGGCTCGCCTTCCTGCCCGTGCCGCGCAACTACTACGAGGACCTCGTGGCCCGCTTTGATCTGGATTCTGAGTTCGTGGCCGAGCTCGAATCCCACGGGCTGCTCTACGACCGGGACGAGCACGGGGAGTTCCTGCACTTCTACACGGCCACGCTGGGCGAGGTGTTCGTGGAGGTCGTGGAACGCCGCGGCGGCTACGAGGGCTTCGGCGCCCCCAATGCTCCCGTCCGGTTGGCCGCGCAGTACCGGGAGTTCGGGGGCTGAGCCCGGTCGGTGGCCTGTGAGAGCATGCCGCGCCATGATGGGGCCATGGATACGCCGGAGATCGAACCCACCACGGAACCGCCGAGGCAGCACGGGTCAAGGGGTGCGTCGGATCCCGTGCTGTCCCGGCTGGCCCGGGAGGAACCCCTGACATGGTGGAATCCCGCGGTGGACAGCGCCCGGGGGCTGGCGGCTTCCGGGGTGGACCCGGCCTTGGTCGGCGACGCCGCGGCGCGCCTCGAGCGGTTCCGGCCCTGGATTGCGGCGACCTTCCCCGAGACCGCGCCCGCGCGGGGGCTCATCGAGTCGCCATTGGACGAGGCCGGCGAGTGGCAGCGCGTTAGCGGTATCCGGACGGGGCGGGTCCTGCTCAAACGTGACGACATCCTCCCCGTGAGCGGTTCCATCAAGGCCCGTGGCGGGGTGCACGAGGTCCTGCAGTACGCCGAGACGCTCGCGGTGCGCCACGGCCTGCTGCCGGAACCACCGCGGCCCGGACCGGACTACACCGTGTTCGGGGCCGAGCCCTTCCGCCGGCTCATGCGGGAGCACCGCGTGGTCGTGGGTTCCACGGGAAACCTGGGGCTGTCCATCGGGATCATCGCCGCGGCGCTCGAGCTGCGGGCCACGGTGCACATGTCCGTACACGCGCAACAGTGGAAGAAGGATCTGCTGCGCTCGCGGGGAGTGGAGGTCGTGGAACACAGCACCGACTACACGGAAGCCGTCGCGGCGGGGCGTGTGGCCGCCGAGGCGGACGAGTCGGTGCACTTCGTGGACGACGAACACTCGCTGAGCCTGTTTGCGGGGTACGCCGTGGCGGGGGCGCGGGTGGCCCGGCAATTACATGACCTGGGTGTCGCTGTGGACGCTGAGCATCCCCTGTACGTGTACCTTCCATGTGGCATCGGGGGAGCCCCGGGCGGCGTGGCCTACGGATTGAAACGGGAATTCGGGGGTGCAGTGCACTGTGTGTTCGTGGAACCCACCCGCGCACCCTGCATGCTCCTGGGTGTGTACACGGGTCGTCATGACGGGATCTCGGTGGCGGAACTGGGGTTGGACACCCGCACGGTGGCGGACGGGCTCGCGGTGGGGCGGGCCTCAGGATTCGTGGGTCGAGCCGTGGAAGGGTTGCTCGCCGGTTACGTCACGTGCACGGATGAGGCGATGTTGTCCCAGGTCAGGAGCCTGTATGGCGCGGAGGGCATGGTGGTGGAGCCCTCGGCCGCCGCGGCCCTGGACGCCCTGCGGCGCGTCGCCCACGAGGGAGCGGGGGAGAACCCGATGAAGATCCCCGACGGGGCCACCCATCTGGCCTGGCTCACCGGTGGTGGCATGCTCCCGGATCACGTGCGGGCGGGATACCTCGCATGACGCTCCGACAACCGACGTTCCAGGGACCGACGCCCCCACCATCGATCCCTCAAGGACTGAAGTACGCAGACCTGGCAGAGAGGTGATGAGAGCCTCCTCATCAGAAGATGCACACAGTGCAATTACTGCCGTACGATGGATCACGTGTTGACCACGTTGCTGTCCGGATGCGCCGACGACCGTTCGGGTGAGCCTCGATCAGGGGAGCCCAAGGACAAGCGCGAAGCCATCCGGCTGCGCAATCGGCGGGCCATCATCGCGGCCGCGGGTGAACTGGCCACCGAGCTGGGCACCGACCGCGTGACCGTCAACGAGTTGGCCGCGCGGGCGGGGGTCTCCCGCCGGACCATCTTCAACCACTTCCCCTCGGCCCAGGACGCGGTGTTCGAGTACCTCTCGGAACTCGTGGCAGGGCTGATCGACGGGGTGCTGCGGGATCTCCCGGAGCCGACGACGCCGAAGGGCACGACAGTGGCGACCTCGGACGTTTCCCTGGGGGACGTCTACCGGCAGTTGATCGGATCGCTGCGCACCCACACCCTGATCGAGGAACTCCAACCGGTGTTCTCCGTGGACCTGCAGGACACCCCCGCGGCCTCGCTGTGGGGATTCAGGGTGACCCGCACCGCCGTGGACCGCTTGAACGAGGTGCTGCGCGAACGACTGCCGCAGCACTCGTCCTTCGAGACGCACTTGGTGGCCACCACGCTCATCAACTCGTTCGCTGAGTGCCTCGACGAATGGGTTGCGCGCACCGGGGGCGAGCTGGACGAGCGGGGTCGCCGGATCTGGGACGAACTGTTGACCACCGCGCTCGGCGTCCTGGGGCGGGGCTTCGATTCCTGATGCCGCGCACCGATCCGAAACCCTGACCAGCACCACCGGCGAGCCCCCGACGCCGGGGCCCGAGACCGCAGACCGGCGCCGCGGCGTCGTCGACAACCGCACAGCACCCATGGACCGATCAGCCGCCGCCCCGCGCGACGCACCCACCAGAGAACTTCCGATTCAGTAGGAGAATCCCGTGGCACGACTTCTGTACAGGCTGGGCAAGAGCGCAGCCTCCCACGCGTGGGCGGTGATCTTGGTATGGCTCGCGGTGCTTGCGTTGGCCGTGGGCGGGGTCGCCATGTCGGGTGTGAACCTGAGCAACGCCATCACGATCCCGGGCACCGAGACCCAGAACCTCGCGGATCGGCTCAAGGACGAACTCCCGGAGGCGAACCAGGGTACCGGGCGCGTCGTGTTCTTCACGGAGGACGGCTCCGCGTTCACGCAGGCCCAGAAGGACGGCATCGCCGAGGCGCTGAAGGCCACCGAGGACGTGGACCAGGTGGCCTCCACGAGCAACCCGTTCCAGACGCAGCAACAGCTGGACGACGGTCGGCAGCAGTTGCGGGACGGCCGCCAGCAGCTCGAGCAGGGCGAGCAAGCACTCGCACAGCTGCGCCAGAACTTGCCGCCGGGCGTGAGCGAACAGCGCATCCTGCAGCAACGCGGGATCGACCCGCAGCAGATCGCCCAGCAGAAGGCCCAGCTCGAAGAGGGTGAACGGGCCATGGAACGCATGGGTGACTACCGCGTGGTCTCCCGGGACGGCAACTCCGCGATCAGCGTGGTGAGCTTCTCGGTGGACCAGACCTCCGTGGAATCGGACACCAAGAGCGCAGTGATGGACGCCATCAAGGACCACCCCGTGGACGGCGTGGACGCCGAGTTCTCCCAGGAGCTCGCGCAGGACATCTCTTCCCTGGTGGGTCCGGCGGAGATCGTGGGCGTGATCATCGCGGCCCTGGTGCTGCTGATCATGTTGCGCGCCGTGGTCCCCGCGGCGCTGCCCGTGCTGACCGCGCTGTTGGGCGTGGCCATCGCCACGAGTGCCACCCTCGCGTTCTCCGGCGTGATCGACATGATGTCCGTGACGCCCATGCTCGGCGTCATGCTGGGCCTGGCCGTGGGCATCGACTACTCCCTGTTCGTGCTCAACCGGCACCGGCAGCAGTTGCGACGAGGTATGCCCGTGCGGGAATCCATCGGGATGGCCGTGGGCACCTCCGGAACCGCCGTGTTCTTCGCGGCGCTGACCGTGATCGTGGCCCTAGTGGCTCTGAACGTCACGGCGATCCCGTTCCTGGGACTCATGGGCACCGTGGCCGGTGTGGCCGTGGCGGTCGCCCTGCTGTTGACCCTCACACTCACCCCTGCTCTGCTCTCCCTCGCCGGGCGGCGTGTGCTGCCCAGGAAAGCGCGGGACGCCGCGCCCCGCGAGGAGAACATCGACGAGCACGACGTCCCCCTGCACCTGCGCCACCCCTGGATCACCACCCTGGCGTGCGCGGCCGTGCTCATCGTGCTCGCGCTGCCGGCCCAGACCATGCGCCTGGGCCTGCCGGACGCGTCCACTGAACCCCAGGACAGCACCCAGTACCAGGCCTACCAGCGCATCGCGGACGACTTCGGTGCGGGTGAGAACGGACCCCTCGCCGTGGTCGTGGACCTCCCCGGGGGTCTCAGCGATGCCGAGGCCACCGACAAGATGAACACGGTGGCGGACCGCTTGGCGCAGCAGGACGACGTGGCCAACGTGCTCCCCGGTGTGACCACGGACGACAACACCACCGGCGTGATCCAGGTGATCCCCTCCTCGGGACCCGCGGACGCCGAGACCGAGGAACTCGTCAACAACATCCGGGACCTCAACGGCGATCTCCAGGCCAATGAGGACGTCCACGTGGGCGTGGCCGGCACCACCGCGGCGAACATCGACGTCTCCCATTTGCTGGGCGAGAAACTGCCCCTCTACCTGGGCGTCGTGCTGATCATCTCGCTGTTGTTGCTGCTCATGGTCTTCCGCTCCATCCTGGTCCCGGTGATCGCCACGCTGGGCTTCCTGCTCTCCGTGCTCGCGGCCTTCGGTGCCGTGGTGGCCGTGTACCAGTGGGGTTGGGGTGGCGCCGTGTTCGGCGTGCACGATCCCGGGCCCATCCTCAGCTTCCTGCCCACGCTGATGATCGGCATCTTGTTCGGCCTGGCCATGGACTACCAGTTGTTCCTGGTCTCCGGGATGCGCGAGGCCTACGCCCACGGGCACCCCGCGCGCCAGGCCGTGGTCTACGGCTTCAAGGCGGGCCGCTCCGTGGTCACCGCCGCGGCGATCATCATGATCTCCGTGTTCGCGGGCTTCATCTTCGCGGACATGGCCATGGTCCGGCCCATCGGCTTCGCACTCGCGATCGGCGTTCTCCTGGACGCGTTCGTGGTGCGCATGCTCCTGATCCCCGCGGTGATGCGTTTGCTGGGCGAGAAGGCCTGGTGGCTCCCGCGCTGGCTGGACAAGATCCTCCCGCACGTGGACGTCGAAGGTGAGTCCCTCGCCGTGCAGGGTGCCGGGCAGTCCGGCACGGTCTCCGAGGGCGACGCCGCCGGGTCCGCCCCCGTCACCGGTCGCCATCGCGCGGTGTCCGGGAAGCGCCGGGGAAAGTCCGGCCACGGGCAGCATGCCGCGACCGCCGCCGTGGCCACCGCGGGTGCGGCCGGCGCAGCGGGTGCGGCCGGTGCGACCGGTGTTTCCGGTCGGACGACGTCGCACGGTCACCGTGCCGGGGCCGGCGAGCGGACCCACGGTCATGTCGGGAACCACCGCACCGCGGCCGATCACCGTGCCACCTACCACCGGGGATCCGAGCGCCGCTCGGCCGGGCAGCACCATGCCACCGGGGCCCCTCTCGGTGCCGTGGCCGATGACGCCCAGCGCCGCGGTGAGCCCGCGGGCGCTGCCGAGAATGGGGGCTCCCGCGAAGACACCGCAACGCCCGGGACCGCGGGGACCCAGCGGCGTCGCGGTCGGCACGCGGCGGCTTCCACGAGCACGTGCATTGCCGAGGACCGGGCCGCCAAGCCGGCCGCGGACGTGATCGTGCGCGCCGCGGACCCGGTGCTGCGCGCCACGAACCAGGCGTTGCGGGTGCTCCCGGATGTGCTGGATTCCGAGGAGAAGCTGCTCGAGTCCCTGGCCGTGCGCGGCGAGGAAGCGGCACCGCACAAGGCGATGCACAAGCGCGCGAGCTTCGAGAAGGTCATGGTGGCCGGGTACCCGGTCATCGTTGCGCGGCCCAAGGCGGCCATCACCCGGGCGGACGCCCCGGTGGTCGTGCACTGGCACGGCGGAGCGTACGTGAACCCCATGACCACGGTGCACTGGCGCTGGATCGACGCCCTGATGCAGCGCACCGGGGTCACCGTGGTGGTGCCGGGCTACGGGCTCGCCCCCGATCACACGGTGGACGAGGCGCTCGAACTCGCCGACGGCGTGTGGGACCTGGCCCGTTCGTTCGGCCCGCGCGTCTTCCTGTCGGGCGACTCCGCCGGCGGTGGTCTGGCGTTGGCCCAGGCCATGCGACTGCGGGACGCGGACGATCTCGGCGTGGCGGGTCTGATCCTCATGGCCCCGTGGGTGGACACCACGGTGACGAACCCCCAGATCGAGGCGTACCGGGACGCGGACCACATGCTCGGTACCGACGGCGCTCGGGCCGCCGCTCGTTGGTGGGCCGGCACACGGGACGTCACTGACCCCATGGTGAGCCCCGCGTTCGGCGACGTGCGCGGACTGCCCCGCACGTTCGTGCTGCAGGGTGACCGGGACATGCTCTACCCGGACACCATGGAGTTCGTGGCCGAGCTGGTGCGAGCAAACGTCGACACCACCGCGGTGGTCTGCGAGGGCGGACCGCACGTGTACGCGCTCATGGTCTGGTCCTCCCGCGCGTCCGAGGACCTCGACCACGTGGTGCGGTGGATGAACCGCTGACCCCGTCGTGAACATGAGTGTGCCCCGCAGGGTGACCTGCGGGGCACACTCATGTCATGGGGCGGTGAGCCCCCGATTGAGCAGGCCTGTTCCGACCGGGTGGATTCGCCGGTCAGCGCCGGTGAAGGGTCGGTCCTGATCGGCCCTGTTCAGTCCTGCGACCCCTCGGAGTCCTTCTGCACGTTCTGCGAGCGGTCCTCGTCCGAGCCCTTGTCGTGCTCCAGGACCACGTTGTCGTGGTGTTCCTGGCCGGTGGCCACCTGGATCTTGCGCGGCTGGGACTTGGGGGACACGGGGATGGTCACGGTCAGCACGCCGTTGTCGTACGCGGCGGTGATGTTCTCCGTGTCGATGCCCTGGCCCAGGTTGAGCTGGCGGACGAACGAGTGGCTGCGGCGCTCGCGCACGATCCACTTGGTGTCCTTCTCCGCGGAGGGCAGACGACGCTGCGCACGGATGGTCAGCAGCTGACCGTCCACGTCCACGTCCACGCTCGTGGGATCGATGCCCGGCAGGTCCGCGGCAAGGTAATAGTTGGCGCCCTGACGGTAGAGGTCCATGGGCATCTGCTCCAGGCCGTTGCGGCCGGAGAGGACCTGGTTGGCAAAGTTCTGGACCTCGGAGAACGGGTCGAATGTAGCCATGACGATTACTCCTTCACTCTGCGGCACCCACGTGCTGTGCCCCGCGATCCGGTCGATTACCCGCGTGGAGCCATCACGTTTCTTGAGTCTCTGTGACTCAACAACGTCTAATGTAGCAGGCTGTCGGCGGAAGTGCTAGTCACTGACGCACGAAAGCTGAGTGGCACTGACTCAAGCAGCGGGCGGGCCTGTCGCAGCGGCGTCGGCGGCGCGTAAGATCGAGTCACCAGTGACACCCGAACGCTTTGAGGAGGCCCCCGTGCCCAAGGCGAAGAAGAACGGCCACGCGCGTCAGGACGAGATCCCGTCCACGCTGCAACGCTCGGACGAGAAGGCACAGGACACGTTCGCGCAGACCTACGACTCGGCGCAGGAGGAATACCACGACGACGCTCGGGCGGCGCGCACCGCGTGGTCGGCCGTCAAGCACACCCACGAGAAGGTCGGGGACCACTGGGAGCCCAAGGAGCACAACGGGCCCTCGGACGACAGCGCCGAGAAGGGCGGTCTGAACGCGGAGGACACCGCCGGCGGGGTGGACGCTAATGCCAGCAAGGAGCACCTGTACGAACTCGCCCAGGAACTGGACATCACGGGACGCTCGGACATGACCAAGGACGAATTGGTCGAGGCGATCGACAAGGCCAACCGGAAGAAGACGCGCGAGGCCCGCGACTGAGGTTCACCGCTCGGCGGGCTCATACCCTGCGGGTTTGTGACTGCTGGCCTGCGATCGGTGGGTCTACAACTGGCGGGCCAGGAAGACCGAGGCCGTGGTGGCGTCGTGGAAGGAATCCACGGGCTCGTAGCCGCGCTTGCGGAACATCGCGATCCCCTCGGTCATCTCCTCGTTGAGGGAGACCACGGCCGTGGTGGCGCCGAAAGCGCGCACCTTGTTCTCGAGTGCCCGCACCAGGGTGCGCGCGTGGCCCTGTCCGCGGTGTTCCGGGGTGACCCAGATCCGGCGCAGTTCCACGCGGTCATCGTCGAGTTTGCGCACCGCGCCGCACGCGATGACCGAGCCCGTGACCAAATCCGTCATGAGGAAGAAATCCCCGTGCGGCGGAGTGACGTCCTCCGGGGCGGTGACCTCGGTGAGTTCGGGATCGAAACCGCCGTCGATCCGGTTGTTCAACTCGCTGAAGTACGCGCTCAGGGCGCGCAGCGTGTGCTCACTGGCGGCCTGACCTTCCACGATACGAACCGGTGCGGTGACGTTCATCCCACCATGGTGACACCTTGGTGTGCTGTTCACCAGCGCCCGTGTCATGTAGCTTTCGTTCGTGACCGAGACCCGCCCCGGCCCCAAGCCGCGTATCTCCATCCTGGTTCCCACTCCGCTGCTGATCACGGAAATCACGGAACCGGCTGCGCATCGTAACCGTAGTTCCCACGAGTCGGACGTGCATATGCACCCCGGCGGGCAGGGGCTGTGGGTGGCCCGGATGGCCGGGTCGCTGGGGGCGGACGTGTCCGTGAGCGGGCCGTTCGGTGGGGAACTGGGCTCGCTGATCCGCACCATGCTGGACGGGTTGGGCATGCAGGTCAATGCTGTGCGCTACGGGTACGGCAACGGCGGATACGTCTACGACCTGCGCGGCGAGGACCGGGAGACCGTGGCCCATATGCCGCCCCCGGAGCTCTCCCGCCATGAACTGGACGATCTCTACGGCACGGCGTTCGTGGACGCGCTCGCCTCGGACGTCCTCACGGTCACCGGGGCCGAACCCGGGGACGTGGTGCCGGCGTCGTTCTTCGGCCGCCTTATCCGGGACACGCGGGATGCCGGGACCACCGTGGTCGCGGACCTCAGCGGCAAGCCCGCACTGGCGGCCGTGGCGGCGAACGTGGACGTGCTCAAGATCAGCCACGAAGAGGTGCTCGATCTCGAGCTCGTCGCGGAGGACACCGCGGAGGCCCTGGTGAGCGCCGGACACATGCTGCTCGAACGCGGTGCGGGCGCCGTGGTGATCTCACGCGCCAAGGACCCCGCGCTGCTCGTGGAGAAGGATTCCGTGCGGGAGGTCTCCGCGCCGTCCATCACACCGCTGGACCACCGAGGGGCGGGGGACTCGATGACCGCGGGGATCTCGGTGGGTCTGGCGCGCGGTTTCGATCTCGTGGAGGCCGTGGCCCTCGGTGCATCAGCGGGAGCGCTGAACGTGGCGCGCCGCGGCCTGGGGACCGGCAACCGCACGACCATCGAGAAGTTCGCCCGCGAGATCACGGTGCGCACGCTGTCCTGACGTTCCGGGTGCTTGACCTGTGGCTCTCCGATTCGGTGCCACGACCCGGCTCCGGCTCGACGCGCCGAGCAGTTCGGTCTGACGCCCAGTGCACCCTGACCGGACGTGGTCGCGGGCAGTTCGGCCCGTGTGAAGCGTGACCGGGTTGGTCCTCCTGGGTGGCCTGGCCCGAATACCGGGCTCTGGTCCGCGTGACGGGCGCGTGTCACCATGGTGCACATGCACATCCTGGTCACCAATGACGACGGCATCTCGTCCCCGGGGCTCGCGGTTCTGGTGCGCGCCGCACTGGATCGAGGGCACACGGTGAAGGTGGCCGCACCTGCCGAGGAGTACTCGGGTGCGAGTTCCTCCCTGTCCGGGGAGGAGATCGACGGCCGGATCGCGCTCGTCGCAGCCGCGCCGCCCGGGATGCCGCGCGACGTGGACTGCGTGGGCGTGAAGGCCGCGCCCGCATTGATCGCGTTCCTGGCGTCCTATGGTGCGTTCGGACAGCGGCCCGATCTCGTGCTCTCGGGGGTCAACCTGGGCGCGAACACGGGCAAGGCCACATTGCATTCCGGCACCGTGGGGGCGGTCCTGACGGCCGCGTCCCACGGGATCCCCGGCATCGCGGTGTCCATCACGTCCGGCGCGCCGCAGCACTGGGACACCGCACACCTGGTCACCCGGTTCGCGCTCGAGCGATGGGAGACCCGTCCGTTCGACGAGTGGATCCTCAACATCAACGTCCCCGACGTCGCCCCCGAACGCCTCCGTGGACTCAAACCCGCGCGGCTGGCGGGCTTCGGCGCGGTGCAGGCGCAGATCGGCCGCGGGGACGAGAAGCACATCGCCGTCACCTACAGCGCCGAGACTGGCCCGGAGGAACCCGACAGCGACCACTACCTCCTCACCCACGGCTGGGCCACGGCCACCCTGCTGCGCGCCCCAGTGGACGACCCCCACCAGACCCTGCGCACCATTGCACCCGACGCCCTGGGCATCACCCCCCGCGATCCCTCCGCCGACGACGCCGCACCCGCCCCCCTCGACGACGTCACCGTGGACGCCGCCACGGTCATGCGCCGCACGTGACCCGGCGCCCCTGCTGTCGCGGCGTGGAACATAGTGAAACGGCGATACCCCAGTGACCCGCCCCGGGAATGCCCCGCTGACCCGCCCCGGGAATGCCCGCCCATGTGACCCTCGCAAACCCTTGGGCACGCGGAATCCAGTCCCAAAATTTTGGGCATGCGGAAGCCAGTATTCGGGCGGTTAAGTGGCTTTGGAACGCCTGAGAATCCGCGGTGGGCCTCAACGTGCCTCACAATTTGCCGGTGGCCTCCGCGCACCTCACGACTCGCGGCCGGAGACACATGCCCCGCTGGACGCGGCACGCAGCGCCGGGAGAGCATGCAACCGGGCCAGGGGAGCGAGGTCCGTGACGTCCTCCGCACCCGCGAGGGGCTGCCACCGCAGTTCCACGATCTCCGCTGCAGGCACGGGGGTGTCGGTGAGCGGCACGGTGCTCACGAACACGTGACTGTGCAGTCCGTGGCCGGGTTCGTTCGCGGCATCCGAGTGCCATTCCCCCACGGGGCGCAACTGCTCCGGGGTCAGCGAGATCCCCAGTTCCTCCCGGACCTCGCGGATCCCGGTCTCCAGCGGTGTCTCGTCCCCCTCCGGCTTGCCCCCGGGGAACATGAACATCCCGGTCGAACGCTTGCGCACGGTCAGGACCGCCCCGTCCGAGGCGCGCCGCAGCACCACACCGGTCACCTTGATCACGGGACGTGAGGGGGACCTGTCGGCGCTGGTGAGGGGACTGGCATCATGGGAATCCGGCACGCCCCCACTATAAGGAGCCACGATGACGAACCCTCTGCATGATCTGTCCGTACCCGTGGTGCAGGCACCCATGGCGGGTGGCCCCTCGACCCCCGCGCTCGCCGTGGCCGTGGCGGAAGCGGGCGGACTGGGGATGCTGGCCGCGGGTTACAAATCCGCGAGTGCCATGGCGGAGGAGATCCGTGAGGTCGCCGCACGCACGGACCACTTCGGGGTCAACCTCTTCGTCCCCGAACGGGACCCCTCCGATCCGGAGCAGCTCGAGGCGTACGCGCGAGCCCTCGCCCCCGTGGCCGCCGACCTGGACGTCCCCGCACCGCAGCCGGGCCCGTTCACGGATGACGACTACCCGGCCAAGCTGGATCACCTCGTGGCCAACCCCGTGCCCCTCGTCTCGCTCACGTTCGGACTGCCGGGAGCGGCCGACGTCGCGCGGTTGCGTGAGGCGGGCAGCGTCGTCGTCCTCAATGCCACGGACGCGCGGGAAGTCGAGGCCGCGGTGGAACTCGCACCGGACGCGATCGTGGTGCAGGGCCGCGAAGCGGGCGGACACCGGGCCACACACGGCCAGGCCACGACCCCGGAGGACATCAGCACCGCGGAACTGCTCGACCAGGCGCGTGAGTTGAGCGAGATCCCGTTGATCGCCGCGGGCGGGATCGCGAGTCGCGAGGACGCCGCGGACCTGCTCGGCCGCGGAGCCGTGGCGGTGCAAGTGGGCACCCTGTTCCTCACCGCGCGGGAAGCGGGGACCAAACCCGCCCACCGGGAGGCCCTGCTGAACAGCGGGGGCAGGGACACCGTGGTCACGCGGGCGTTCTCGGGCCGCTGGGCCCGCGCCCTGCGTAATGGGTTCACCGACCGACTCGGATCTGCGCAGGTGAGTGGTTACCCGCAGGTGCATTACATGACGGCGCCGCTGCGGGCCGCGTCCGCGGGCGACGCCGAGGGGCTGAACCTGTGGGCGGGCACCGGTTTCGGCGCGTGCCGGCACACGAGCGCGGCGGAGATCGTGGAACTCTTCCGGGGGTTGTGACCCACTGCCGCGGGACGGTCCCCGAGGGTTAGCGTGGGAAGGACAGCAAACCCGCCCACCCACCGAGAGCCCATGCCCACTCAGAAGATCGTGGCCGCCCCGGCCAAGTCCGCGATGTTCCTGGTCCTGACCATCAAGGAGGGATCGGAGGCGGAGGTCGCGGACATCCTCACGGACGTCTCGGACCTCACCAAGGCGGTCTCGTTCCGCGTCCCCACGAGTGACCTGTTGTGCGCGGTCGGTATCGGCTCCGATGCGTGGGACCGGCTCTACGATGCGCCCCGCCCCAAGGGCCTGCACCCGTTCCCGGAGATCGTGGGTCCTGTGCACGCGGCCGTGTCCACCCCGGGGACCTGCTGATCCACTTGCGCGCGGTCTCCCAGGACATGTGCTTCGAGCTGGCCAAGCACCTCATGAAGCGCCTGGGCCCGCACGTGGACGTGGTGGACGAGGTACAGGGCTTCACGTTCTTCGAGGAACGCGATCTGCTGGGTTTCGTGGACGGCGCCGCGAACCCGGAGGACGAGGACGCGTTCACGGTCGCGGTCGTGGGTGACCAGGACCCGACCTGCCGCGGCGGCAGCTACGTGCACGTGCAGAAGTACCTCCACGACATGGGCGCGTGGGAGGCACTGTCCGTCACGGAGCAGAAGCTGGTGATCGGGCGAACCAAGCTCGAGGACATCGAGCTCTCGGACGAGGACAAGCCCGCCAACTCGCACGTGGCCCTCAACGACCTCGACGACGTGGACGGCCGGGCCTGCGAGATCATACGTGACAACGTGCCGTTCGGTCGCGTGGGCACCGAGGAGTTCGGCACGTACTTCATCAGCTACGCCGCGGATCCGGGCGTCGCGGAGACCATGCTCGAGGACATGTTCCTGGGCGACCCTCCGGGCACCTACGACCGCATCCTGGACTTCTCCACCGCGGTCACGGGCTCCCTGTTCTTCGCGCCGCCGCGTTCCTTCCCGGATGACCCGACCACGGTGCCCCCGCGCGACGGCGCCCCGGACGCGGACCCCGCGGGCACCGAGTTCTCAGCACTGGGAACAGGCCACGTGAGCGACCTGACCGCGGACGCCCCCTGCATCCAGGCCCTGCAGCGCCGCATGGTGCGCGTGGTGGAACTGCGCGCTCCGTTCACGGTCCGGCGCACGGACGTGGACGCCGTGGCCCGCGCCAAGACCGAACTGCACCTGGGCCTGGACGCCGCGATCGGCTACTCGTCCCACACCGCGGAGACCGTGGACCTCTACTTCCGGGAGACCCTCACGTTCCGGGTCAACACGTCCGAGGCGAGCGTGGTCATCACCCGCTGAGCCCGGCCCGGGCCTCGTCACGGCCCCCGGGAGTAACCCCCGGGGGGCAGGGTCAGTTCTTGCGCAGGAACTTCCCGAAGAACTCGGTGAGTTCGTCGGTCGCGTCGAGCGGCAGGACTGCGGCCACGTAGTGATCCGGGCGGACCACCACGACGGCGCCGTCGCGGCTGATCGTGCGCACGTCGAAGACGTCCTCGCCGGGGATCGCGGCGTAGACGCGCTCCCAGTAGTTCAGCTCGAACGGGCCCACCTGCGGCTTGAACGCGCGCGGCACCTTGGTGATGTCGACGTCCGTGTAGGGCTGCTGGTAGGTGACGTCCACGTCGAAGAGGGTGGCATCGCCGTCGTCATCACGGCGCAGCGCCACGAGCGGGGATGAAGGATCGTTCTGCCACCACTCGGCGAACGCGGTGGTGGGGGAATCCGCCCCGGCCACGGCGCTGTCCGCGAAGACGTGGATGCGCCAGCGCCCGTCCGCGGTGGCCTCGTGACCCTGGTGCACGACCATGGAATCGCACACGCGCTGGACGCGGGCGGACTTGAAGCGCTTACCCACCGGGTAGCCCTCGGCGAAGTCCTGGTGGTCGGTACCCGCCGTGATCAGGGACGGCTGGTACTCGGTCATGAACCCGGCCGGGAACTCCGCGGTCTTCACGTAGAAGTCCTCGAGGTACGTGGGATCCGGCAGCTTGTCCTGGGGGGTGGCCATGAGGGTGGACCACTCACGGTCGAAGTCGATCAGGTTCTTGGCGATCACCTGACGTTCCTCGGAGTAGGTGTCCAGCAGGGACTCGTCCGCGCGCCCGGAGAGCACGGCCCCGAGCTTCCAGCCCAGGTTCCAGCCGTCCTGCATGGACACGTTCATGCCCTGGCCGGCCTTGGCGGAGTGGGTGTGACACGCGTCCCCGGCGATGAACACGCGGGGCACGCGGGTGCCGCGGTCCTCGGTGTCGACGTCGTCGAAGTGGTCCGTGAGGCGGTGGCCCACCTCGTACACGGAGGACCAGGCCACGGACTTCACGTCCACGCTGTAGGGGTTGAGGATCTTGTTCGCGCGGCGGATGATCTCCTCCACCGGGGTCTTGCGGATCTCGTGGTTGTCGTCCTCGGGGACCTCGCCCAGATCCACGTACATGCGGAACAGCAGCCCGCCTTCGCGCGGGATCAGCAGGATGGAGCCGTTCACGGAGTTGATCGCGCACTTGGTGCGGATGTCCGGGAAATCGGTGTTGGCGAGCACGTCCATGACGCCCCACGCGTGGTGGGCGCCCTGGCCGCTGAGCGTGCGACCGATCGCCTTGCGCACGCGGGAGGACGCGCCGTCGCACCCGAAGACGTACTTGGCGCGCACCGTGCGCTCCTCGCCCTCGCGCTCACCGGCGGCGTAGCGCACGGTCACGGCCACGGGGTACTCCTGGTCCTGGTCGATCTCCAGGTTCACGAACTCGATGCCGTAGTTGGGGGTGATCCGGGCCGGGCCGCGTTCGGCCGAGCGCAGGAAGTAGTCCAGCACGCGGGCCTGGTTCACGATCAGGTGCGGGAACTCGGACACGCCGTGGGGGTCATCCGCGGGGCGGCCGGTGCGCACGATGTTCTGGGGGTTGGTGGGGTCCGGGTTCCAGAAGCACATCTCGCGCAGGTGGTACGCCTCCTGCGTGATCTCCTCCGCGAAACCGAAAGCCTGGAAGGTCTCCACGCTGCGGGCCTGAATACCGTCCGCCTGGCCGATCTCCAACCGGTCCGGACGGCGCTCGATCATGCGCGTGTTGACGTCCGGGTACTGGGACAGCTGTGCCGCCGCGATCACACCCGCCGGTCCCGTGCCCACGATCAGCACGTCCATGGTGTCGGTCAGGTCCTCGGGGCGGTCCACGCCGCAGCCGCGGGGCTCCTCGATCCGGGGATCCTCGGAGACGTATCCGTTCTGGTGAAATAACATGCCTTCTCCTGGCTTGTGCGGTGATCTCGCAGGGTGTTCCCGCAGGGTCCGGGATCCGGGTCCGAGTCGCGGACGTGCCGCGGGGCGGCGTCCGTCCTGTGCGGTTCCACCGGTGAGATCCGTACGGCGGGTGCGGGCCACGCTGCCCGCCCCGGGGTGGTTCGGTGGCGTCGAAAGAGTGTGTCACGGATCATATACGATCTGTGTTCTGGGTAACAATTCCAGCCCCATGGTCCTCCCGGGTGCACGGGAATACGGAAACGAGGGGCCGTGCGAGGAACGCCCCGAGGGGCGGAAGAGGAAGCTCAGCCCCACTGTGGCGAAGGCCATAAGAGTGGCCGCCTGGGGGTCTATGGGCTTGAAGAATAAGTGGTTGAACACGAGTCCCGCGGCGGAGGCTAAGAGGAAGAAGTCGTACCACTCGATACTGGTACCGATGATGGTTCCGGCCACGACCTTGCGCTGCTCACGACGCCGCGTGGCACTTCTGGCCGTTGTTTCGTGGGCGATGGGATCGTGGGTCGCCATGTGTGACTCCTTCGTCCGGCGAGTCTGGTTCTCTGGGGTGGGTGCGCCGCCCGGGTGTCCCAGGGGGAGATGATGTGATCCGCGCCACTTGCCCAGAATATATGGATAATATACGATTTCAAATAACATTCTGACGAGGAGGCAGTGGCCGTGACCGAGAACCCCCAGAACGCTCAGCAGGCTTCATCCGGAGCCCCTGGACAGCCGGTTCCCGTGCATCCGGGCAAGATCATCGCGGTGCACGTGGCCTACGAGTCCCGTGCGGCGCAGCGCGGTCGCAAGCCCGCCGTCCCGTCCTACTTCCTCAAGCCCGCGAGCTCGCTGGGTGGTTCGGGCGCCGCGGTGGAACGCCCCGCCGGCACCGAGCTGCTCGCGTTCGAGGGCGAGATCGCCCTGGTGATCGGGACGCCCGCGAAGAACGTCTCCCTCGAGGACGCGTGGTCCCACGTGGCCTCCGTGACCGCCGCCAACGACTGGGGTCTCTACGACCTGCGCGCCGCGGACAAGGGCTCGAACCTGCGCAACAAGGGACGTGACGGCTACACGTCGCTGGGCCCCTCCCTGATCGACGCCCGCGAGATCTCCCCGGAGCAGTTGCGCGTGCGCACGTGGCGCAACGGTGAGCTGGTCCAGGAGGACACCACTGCGGCGGAAAACATGATCTTCCCGCTCGCCCAGTTCGTGGCGGACCTCTCCCAGCACCTGACCCTCGAGGAGGGGGACGTGATCCTCACGGGCACCCCCGCCGGTTCCTCGGTCGCACAGCCCGGGGACGTCGTGGAGATCGAGGTGGACGCGCCGGAGGTGGCGGGAGCGCCGTCGTCGGGCCGCCTGATCAGCCACGTGACCGAGGGTGACGAGAGCTTCGACGAGGGGCTGGGCGCCATGCCCGCCGTGGACGACAAGCAGCGCGAGGAGGCGTGGGGTTCCCGCGAGGCCGCGGGTCTGCCGGACTCCGACGCCGCGGCACTGCCCGAGGCGTTGCGCGCCAAGCTCGAGAAGGCGCCCACGGCCGGGCTGTCCGCGGAGCTGCGCAAGCGCGGACTCAACAACGTGGTGATCGAAGGCGTGTACCCGCAGACGCCCGGCACCGCGATGGTCGGCACGGCCAGGACCCTGCGCTTCGTGCCCAGCCGCGAGGATCTCTTCACGTCCCACGGCGGCGGGTACAACGTGCAGAAGCAGGTCTTCGACGCCGTCGGCCCGGGTGAGGTGATCGTGATCGAGGCCCGCGGGGCGGCAGGTTCCGGCACGCTCGGTGACATCCTCGCGCTGCGCGCCAAGTTCAACGGCGCGGCGGGAGTGGTCAGCGACGGCGGTGTGCGCGACTACGCGGCCGTCGCCGAGATCGGGTTGCCCGTCTTCGCGCAGACCGCGCACCCCGCGGTGCTGGGCCGCCGACACGTCCCGTGGGACCAGGACGTCGCCGTGGCGTGCGGCAACGCGACCGTGCTGCCCGGTGACGTGATCGTGGGTGACGACGACGGCGTCATCGTGATCCCGCGCGAGCTCGCCGAGGACGTCGTGGACGCCGCCCTGGCCAAGGAGCGCGAGGACGCCTGGGTGGCCGAGCGCGTCGCCGAGGGCAACCCCGTCAAGGGACTCTTCCCGCCCACGGGGCAGTGGAAGGAAGAATTCCAGCAGTGGTTGGCGGAACACCCCGCCTCCGACGACTGACCGACACCCCCATCGAACCGAGGAAACCATGACCACGACCACGGCCACCGGGGCCCCCAGCAAGGCCCAGCGTGCCTACGACTGGATCAAGAGCCAGATCATGACCCAGGCGTTCTCGCCCGGCTACCGCCTGGTGCTCGCGAGCATCGCGGAGGCCCTGGAGATGTCCGTGGTGCCCGTGCGCGAGGCCATCCGGCGGCTCGAGGCGGAGGGCCTCGTGACCTTCGAGCGCAACGTGGGTGCGCGTGTGTCCATGGTCAACGGTGAGCAGTACCGCTACAGCATGGAGACCCTCGGTCTGTTGGAGGGTGCGGCCACCGCGCTGTCCGCGGAACACATGACCGCGGCGGACCTCGCGCGCGCCCGCCAGCTCAACGTCTCCCTGGAGGCGTCCCTGAAGAACTTCGACCCGCAGGCGTTCACCGAGACCAACCACGAGTTCCACCGGGTGCTCGCGTGCCGGTGCCCCAACGAACGTCTCAACGACCTCGTGATGGTCGAGTGGGAACGGCTCAACCACCTGCGCACCTCCACGTTCTCGTTCATCCCCGAACGTGCGCGCGCCTCGGTCAACGAGCACTACCACATCCTGCACCTCATCGAGACCCGCGCCCCGGCCGACGCCGTGGAGCGCGCCGTGCGCCAGCACCGTTCCGCGACCCTTCGCAGCTACCTCAGCAGCCGCGCCGACACCCACGAGGAGCCGCAGCGCCGGAGCTCGTGAACCACCGACCCACCCGTACCGATCGGGCCGCCGGCCGGGCGCACCCGGTCCATCAAGAACACGCAATCAGAAGCAACCCGTCAGAAGTCACCGACTGGAGGAGTCATCCCATGGCAGCTCTGCAGGAGACCACGCCCGAGAACCTTCCCGATTCCATCCGCCACTACGTCAACGGCGAATGGGTGGATTCCGTGGACGGGGACACGTTCGAGGTGCTCAACCCCGTGACCAACAAGCCCTATATCAAGGCCGCCTCCGGTAAGAAGGCGGACATCGAGGCCGCCGTGGCCGCAGCTAAGAAGGCGTTCGACGAGGGGCCCTGGCCCAAGATGCTGCCCCGTGAGCGCTCGCGGGTGCTGCACAAGATCGCGGACATCGTGGAGTCCCGCGGTGGCCAGCTCGCCGCCATGGAGTCCTACGATTCCGGTCTGCCCATCACCCAGGCCCTGGGTCAGGCGCGCCGCGCCGCGGAGAACTTCCGCTTCTTCGCGGACCTGATCGTCGCCCAGATCGACGACGCCTACAAGGTCCCCGGCCGCCAGGTGAACTACGTCAACCGCAAGCCGATCGGTGTGGCCGGGTTGATCACCCCGTGGAACACCCCGTTCATGCTCGAGTCCTGGAAGCTGGGTCCGGCCCTGGCCACGGGCAACACCGTGGTGCTCAAGCCGGCCGAGTTCACGCCCCTGTCCGCGTCCCTGTGGCCCGGCATCTTCGAGGAGGCCGGTATCCCGGCCGGTGTGTTCAACCTGGTCAACGGCTTCGGCGAGGAAGGCTACGCCGGCGACTCGCTGGTCAAGCACCCGGACGTCCCGCTGATCTCGTTCACGGGCGAGTCCCGCACCGGGCAGATCATCTTCGGCAACGCCGCGCCCTTCCTCAAGGGTCTGTCCATGGAGCTGGGCGGCAAGTCCCCGGCCGTGGTGTTCGACGACGCCGATCTGGAGGGCGCGATCAACGCCACGATCTTCGGTGTGTTCTCCCTCAACGGCGAACGCTGCACCGCGGGTTCGCGCATCCTGGTCCAGTGCGGGATCTACGACGAGTTCGTGGAACGCTACGCGGCCCAGGCCAAGCGCGTGAAGGTGGGTCTGCCCTCGGACCCGTCCACCGAGGTGGGCGCGCTCGTGCACCCCGAGCACTACGAGAAGGTCATGTCCTACGTGGAGATCGGCAAGCAGGAGGCCCGTCTGGTGGCCGGTGGCGGTCGCCCCGAGGGCTTCGAGACCGGTAACTACGTGGCCCCCACGGTGTTCGTGGACGTCAAGCCGGACGCCCGGATCTTTCAGGAGGAGATCTTCGGCCCGGTCGTGGCGATCACGCCGTTCGACACCGAGGAAGAAGCCCTGGAGCTGGCCAACAACACCAGGTACGGCCTGGCCGCCTACATCTGGACGAGCGACCTCAAGCGTGCCCACAACTTCGCGCAGAACGTGGAGGCGGGCATGGTGTGGCTCAACTCCAACAACGTGCGTGACCTGCGTACCCCGTTCGGCGGCGTGAAGGCGTCCGGGCTGGGCCACGAGGGTGGCTACCGCTCGATCGATTTCTACACGGACCAGCAGGCCGTGCACATCAACCTGGGCGAGGTGCACAACCCCGTGTTCGGCAAGCAGGAAGACGCCGCCGAAGAAATGGACGCCTGAGCGTCCCCCTCCTCTACCACCCGGTGCCACCCACGAGAAGGACACACCATGACGAATCCCGCTGATCGGACAATGACGTCCTCGGGCTTCTACGTTTCGCAGGAAGCTCCGATTACCACCGACAACCCCATCACGACCCCGTCCGTGCCCGCGCCGGACATCCTGCGCTGCGCGTACATGGAACTCGTGGTCACGGACCTCGTGAAGTCTCGCGAGTTCTACGTGGACGTGCTGGGGCTCACGGTCACGGAGGAGGACGAGAACACCATCTACCTGCGTTCGATCGAGGAGTTCATCCACCACAACCTGGTGCTGCGCCAGGGCCCCGTGGCCGCCGTGGCCGCGTTCTCTTACCGTGTGCACACCCCCGAGGACCTGGACAAGGCCGTGGCTTTCTACGAGGAGCTCGGCTGCCGCGTGGAACGCCGCGCGGAGGGCTTCACCAAGGGCATCGGCGAGTCGGTGCGCGTGGAGGACCCCCTGGGCTTCCCGTACGAGTTCTTCCACGACGTGGAGCACGTGGAGCGCCTGGCCTGGCGCTACGACCTCTACACCCCGGGTGCCCTGGTGCGCCTGGACCACTTCAACCAGGTCACCCCGGACGTTCCCCGCGCTACCAAGTTCATGCAGGACCTGGGCTTCCGCGTGACCGAGGACATCCAGGACGAGCAGGGCACGGTGTACGCCGCGTGGATGCGCCGCAAGCCCACCGTGCACGACACCGCCATGACCGGCGGCGACGGTCCCCGGATGCACCACGTGGCCTTCTCCACCCACGAGAAGCACAACATCCTGGCGATCTGCGACAAGCTCGGTGCGCTGCGCCGCTCGGACATGATCGAGCGCGGCCCCGGCCGCCACGGCGTGTCCAACGCCTTCTACCTGTACTTGCGCGACCCGGACGGTCACCGCGTGGAGATCTACACGCAGGACTACTACACGGGTGACCCGGACAACCCCGTGGTCACGTGGGATGTCCACGACAACCAGCGTCGCGACTGGTGGGGCACCCCCGTGGTTCCGTCCTGGTACACGGACGCCTCCCTCGTGCTGGACCTGGACGGCAACCCGCAGGAGGTCGTGGCCCGCACCGAGGAGTCCGAGCTCGCGGCGACCATCGGCGCGGACGGCTTCTCCTACACCCGCCCCTCCGAGGGCGAGGAGTCCATGCCCGAGTGGAAGAAGGGCGAGTACAAGCTGGGTCACCAGCTCTGATCGTTCGGCTTCCACGACCAACGCGAGGGAAACACCATGCTGGAGAAGGAACGCATCACTAAGATCGCGGACGATCTGGCCGCGGCCGAGCGCGAGCGCACCATGATTCCGCGGCTCACGCAGCAGTACCCGGAGATGACCGTGGAGGATTCCTACGCGGTGCAGAACGAGTGGCGCCGCCGCAGCGAGGCCGCCGGACGTCGGCTGGTGGGGCGCAAGATCGGGCTGACGTCCAAGGTCATGCAGGAGGCCACGGGCATCACCGAACCGGACTACGGGGCGATCTTCGCGGACCAGGTGTACGAGAACGGCTCCGTGATCCGCCACGACCAGTACTCGAACGTGCGCATCGAGGTGGAACTCGCGTTCGTGCTCCGGGACGAGCTGACCGGGCCGAACGTGACCATCTTCGACGTCCTGCGCGCGACCGAGTACGTGGTCCCGGCGCTGGAGATCCTCAGTTCGCGCCTCGAGATGGAGGGTCGCACGATCGTGGACACCATCTCGGACAACGCGGCACTGGGTGGGATGGTCTACGGCGGTAACCCCGTAGCTCCGGACTCCGTGGACCTGCGCTGGGTCTCCGCGCTGCTGTACCGCAACGAGAGTCTCGAGGACACCGGCGTGGCCGCGGCCGTGCTCAACCACCCCGCGAACGGTGTGGCGTGGCTGGCCAACAAGCTCGCCGCGCACGACGACACCCTGCCCGCCGGAAGCATCGTGCTGGCCGGTTCCTTCACCAAGCCCATGTGGGTCCACCCCGGGGACACCGTGCACGCCGATTACGGAGATCTGGGGGCCATCACATGTCGGTTCGAGTGAACGATCTGATCCACGCGTTCCGCGCGGAGGACGCTCCCAACCTGCCCGGTGTGCTGCCGAGCCTCAAGGACCTCTTCCCGCTGGCCTCTGACGATCAGCCGGTGATCGGGATGTTCCACTCCTCCGGGGATCCCGCCGCCGCGGAGATCCTGGCCGGGGCCGGTTTCGACTACCTGCTGATCGACGGCGAGCACTCGCCGCTGTCGCTCGAGACCATCCAGTCCGTGCTGCGCGCGATCGCCGCCTACCCCACGCTCGGAGTCGTGCGGGTCCCCGAGAACAGCGAGGTGCTCATCAAGCAGTACCTGGACCTCGGCGCCCAGTCGCTCGTGGTGCCCATGGTCGACTCGGTCGAAGGGGCGCAGGCCGCCGCTCGGGCGGTGGCCTATCCGCCCGGGGGTGTGCGCGGCGTCGGCTCCGCCCTGGCCCGCTCCGGCCGGTGGAACCGGATCCCCGGGTACCTGACCCGGGCACGCGAGACCATCACGCTGATCGTTCAGGCGGAGTCCGCCGCTGCCGTGGAGAACGCCGCCGCGATCGCCGCCGTGGACGGCGTGGACGGTGTGTTCATCGGCCCGTCGGACCTCGCCGCGTCCATGGGGCTGCTCGGTCAGCAGACCCACCCGGACGTCGTGGCCGCCGTGAAGCACGTGATCTCGGAGGTGAAGGCCGCCGGCAAGTTCGTGGGCGTCAACGCGTTCGCCCAGGACCAGGCGCGGGACTACCTCGCTTCGGGCGCGGACTTCGTGAACGTGGGCGCCGACGTCGCTCTGCTCGCCGTCGGCAGCAAGGCCCTGCTGGAGGCGTTCCGGAAGTAGCCGCCGAGGGCCGGCGTCGCGCCGCAGCTCTCGGGCCTGGCAGGCCATCCGCGCACTTCGAGGCACTCCGAAGCCACCGGCGATTTTTGGGGTAGCTAAAGCCAGGCACGATTTCCTAGGCACTCCAAAACCACTCGCTCGCCGGATACTGGCTCCAGGGTGCCCAGAATTTCGATACTGGCTTCCGTACGTCCCAGAATGCACGCGGCACTGCCTGAAATCTTGTGGCTCAGAGCGTCGCGTGTCAGTCCATGGAAATGCTGTGCAGCATCGCTTGGATGGCGGGGACGTCCGGGTGAGTGGCGACCGTGGTGTTCAGGATGTCGACCAGTTCCTCATCGGTGACGAACCTCCCGGTCGTGTTGACCGGGCCGGTGGAGAACTCGACCCACAACTCGCGACCCGTCTCGCCTCCCGCCAGGCTCACCAGGCCGGAGGAGTTGACCTGTGAGAGGCCGAAGAGCACGGAGTCCTCGTCCGGACCCTTGACGCTGCGGAGGTACGCGGAGTACGTGCTCACCTGCGCCCCGATGTCCTCGGACAACTGTGTGGTCTCACCGGGCACCGTGTAGCGGGGGGACGTGAACCAGTCCTCGCGCAGCGGTCGTACGTCCGTGGTGGCGATCCGACCCATCGCCTGACCCGTGGGGCTCGTGAGCTCCAAGTACCCCTGATCCGTCTTCGCGGTCCACGAGGCGGGGTACTTCATGCTGAAGGCCCCGTCCGGCGCGGTGTAGGTCTCGGACAGGGCGATCGTGTCACCTGTCTGGTCGCCCGGTGCGGGCTCGGTCGGTTCAGTGGTGGCGCCGGGCGCCCCAACCGGTTCGGAACTCGCATCCGACGCCGAGGGCGTGGATGGTGCGGTCGTTCCGGAGTCCCCGGGCTGTGTCGCCGACGGCGCGGCGGACCCCGCAGTCGACGTCGCCGTCCCGCCCGATTGCGGCGGTGCGGTGCTGTGCGTGGTGGTGTCGGAGCTCGTGGGGGTGGCCGCGCCGTTCGACGCGGTGCACCCCGTCAGAGCGAGGGCGGACGTGATACCGAGGGTGATGGCCCAGCTGCGGGCTGTGTTGTGTGTCATGGCACCAGCGTGGATCCGAGACATGTTGTTTGCAATAGTGAACAATAAAGTGTGATGCACCTGTGATGTAGGACACCTCAGTGTTTGCCCATGTCGCAGGGTGTTCTCGAGTGATCGGATCGGCGTGCCCACTCGGATCACCCGCCGAAAAACATCAGTGCGGTCATCCCGGCAACCCACCGGAATGACCGCACCGGCCACTCTCCCCGCGCTCTTTGCCCCGCCCCGACGAACGGCCGGCGGGTCGTCTCTAGTCGACGGCCCGGATGGACTTGAGGATCGCGTCCACCGTGCCGGCCTCGTCCGTCTCGTTGATCTGATTGACCAGCTTGACCCCTTGGCTCTGGGACAGCGGTCGGTTCCCCTTGTTCACGGGGGCGTAGTAGAACTCCGCCCACAGTTCGTCCCGCTTGTCCCCGCCCGGGAGGGATACGATGCCCTGGCTGCCGGACTCCGTGAGCCCCCACAGGATCGAATCGCTGCGCTCGCTGTGCGGCGGGGCCGGGACGTAGGTGGAGTACGTGAACACCTGGGTGCCCACCTGCTTGCTCAACCCGGTTTCCTCCCCGATCAGGGGGTGGGCGGGTCGGGTGAACCAATCGCCCTTGGGGGGTCGGACCTTGGTGGAGGCCACCTTGCCCTGGACCTTCCCGTCCGGGCTGGTCAACTCCAGGTACCCGTTGTCCTTCTGGACCTTCCAGGACTTGGGGTACTTCACCGTGAACAGTTTCGCCGGATCCGTGTAGGTCTCCGTGAGCTCGTAGACGTCCGCGCTGTGGTCGGCATCCGGAGTGGCACTCGCCCCGGACTGCGCCTCACCGGACGGCGAGTCACCGGTCTGGGGCTGTGTGCCGCTCGCGTCGGTGCTCGTCTGCTCCCCACCCTGCGGCGTGCTCCCCTGGGTGGCCCCGGCGGCGTCGTTGCCCGGGCCGGAATCGTTGCTGGACCCGCATCCGGTTACTGCGAACGCCCCGACCAGGGCAAGGGTGGTCATCCATGTTCGAGGTGATGTCGTCTTCGCCATAGCAAACAGGCTGACAACTTGTCCGGGTCGCTGCAATGCCACATCCGCGTTGTAATCAACCCGTGATTTTTCATTTTCATAGAACGCAGTTCCGTCCCCGCGTAATCCCACGATGACCTGGGAGAACGCGGTTCACGGCGACGTCGAACTCTTAAGGGGACAACACTGTCCCTTTTGGGGGACAACGAGCGAAGTGTCCGTGAACATTGCGGCGTCAGTGTGTGGGGGAGCCGGGTCCGAGCGGGATGCCCAGGCCCCACCAGGCCAGGAAGAACAGGAACCACACCACGATCATGGCCAGGGACAGGGGTAGCACCATGGACATGAGAGTGCCGATCCCGGCCTTGGGGTACCAGCGCTGGATGAAGCCCAGGGTCATGGCGAAGAACGGGTTCAGCGGCGAGAGCACGTTGGACGGGGAATCCCCGATGCGGAACAGCATCTGCGTGGTCTCCGGGGGGATGGACAAGTACATGAACATGGGCACCAGCACGGGCGCGGTGAGGGTCCACTGCGCGGAGCCGGATGTGATGAACAGGTTGATCACGGAGATCAGCACCACCATGCCCGCGAAGAGCACCACGGGCGGGACCCCGGCGGAGCCGAGCACCCCGGCGGTCTTGATGGCCAGTACGGTGCCCATGTTGGACCAGTCGAACCACGCGATGAACTGGGCGGCCGCGAAGAACAGCACGATTAGGGGTGCCACCTGGGTGATCGCGGAGGCCATCATGGGCGGCACGTCCGAGGCCTTGTCGATGGTCCCGGCCACGATCCCGTAAGCGATACCGCACACAAAGAACAGCAGCCCGATGGGCACCGCGACACTGCTGATCAGCACCGAGGTCAGGGGGGTGCCGTCCTCCCCGGGGAACGGTGTGCCGGGGATGAACAACAGGGTGAAGTAGATGCCCAGGCCCGCGACGAGCGTTCCCACGGCGGCCCACAGGGCGGTGGTCTCCCGCCGGGACGTGACCGTCAGGGTCTGGGCCGTGAAGGTCTCGGCGTGCTCGCCGTCGCCGGCCTCGGCCGCCCGTGCGGCCTCCGCCTCGGAGCGTTCCGCCGCGTGGTACTTCTTGGTCATCCGGGTCAGGACGGTCTCCGAGACCAGGGTGATCACGAGCGCCAGCACCACGGCGGAGGCCGCGGAGAAGAAGTAGTTGGCGATGGGGGAGACCGTGTACTCGGGATCCACGAGCTGCGCCGCGGACTGGGTGATCCCGCCCACCAGCGGATCGGTCAGGTTGACCACCAGCGAGGCGTTGAAGCCGGCCGAGGACGAGACGAACGCGATCACCGCGCCCAGCACGGCGGAGCGGCCGGCCGCCTTGAACGCCGCCGCGCCCAGGGGGATCAGCACCACCACGATCGCGTCCGAGGCCACGGAACCGGTGACACCCGTGAGCGCGAGCACGAACGTGAGCCATCCCGCCGAGACGCGGGAGACCACGAGTTTCACCGCGGTGTTGATGAGCCCGCTGCGTTCGGCGACGGCCACGCCCAGCAAAACCGTGATCACCACGCCCAGGGGCGGGAAGGAGGCGAAGTTCTCCACGGCGTCGCCCACCATGGCCTGCAGCCCCTCGGACGTCAGCAGGTTGTGAACGGTCTCCACGTCCCCGGTCGCGGGGTTCTGCGCGGTGACACCGGCCGTCGCGAGTACGGCGGACAGCACCGCCACGAGACCGGCGAGAATCACGAAGAGCCAAAACGGGTGCGGCAACTTGTTGCCCACCCACTCGACGCCGTTCAGGAACCGCAGCAGTGCGCCGTCGCGCCCGGACGTTCCCGAGGGCGGTCGGCCGCCGGGCGCGGGGTCCCGCCCCGGGCCGAGGGCGGGCGAGCTGCCGGCCGCGGCATGCACGGTGAACGAAGGGTCGGTCATGGCCCGGTTCTTTCGTGGTCGGGGACGCGGCACCTGCGGTGCCCGGAAAGCCCGAGACTATCAAGGCCACGCAAACACGAGCGCCCGGTCGAACGGGTGTCCGACCGGGCGCGCTTGGGGGACCGCCGTCAGTTGTTCGGCAGGTCCTTGGGTGTGAGGTAGCGCTCGCCGTCCTCGGTGGTCTCGAGGTCGTAGTCGCGTTCCTGCTCCTGGACACGGTCCTCGACCATGTGCGAGTGCCGCACGGGTTCGATGTCCGGCATCTCCTCGGCGCGCTCGTACTGGGCGTTGCCCTCGTCGTCGACCTCGCCGTCCACGTCCGGGCGGTCGGCGGGGTTCGCGGAGATGTTCGGGTTGGGATCCCCGGGCCTGGGCTGGAACTTCCGCGTTCCGGCCAGCGCCTCCGAATCGACGTCGCGGGCGCTCTGCTCGTCCACGGTGCCCTCGCCCACGTTGGGGAAGCCGGTCTCCTTCAACGCCTTGGGCGGCTTGCCGTGGTCCGCGGCGTGGTCATCACGCACGACGTCGCGGTCGTCACGGACGGTGCGCTCCTCGACGACGTCGCCGCGATCGGTCGCGTTCACCGCGCCGTCGACGGTGCCCGGATCGGTGGCGCCCGCCGGGGGGACGCTGGTGCGACGGACCGCGCCGGGTTGGTCGGGGTCCCCTTCTGCGGAACTCTCATCCGGTTGGGTGTCGCGGCCGGCGCGGGAGTCGTCGTGGCCCTGCACGGTGGTGGGCTGGTCGGGATCGTCGATCTGACCGGCGGACGCGATGGGATCCGGGTTCTCGGGTTGCTGAGTCATGACGTGCCTCCTGTACTGTCCGTGGCGCTAACCACTGTGGTGCTTCCCATCTTGGCACCGAGGTGGGGAAACCGTAAGTACCGTGATGGATGGTTCAGCCCTGAGGGGACGTCTCCACGGGGCGGTCCGTGTGGGAGTAATGGGACCAGCTACCTGGGAACAGCCGTCCCGTGCCGAGTCCCGCGTGCTCGGCCACGAGGAGGTTGTGGCACGCCGTCACACCGGAGCCGCAATAGGAGATCATGTGGTGCGCGTCCGTGACCCCCGCGCGCTCGAATCGCTCCCGCACCTGCTCCACCGGTTGCAGGGTCTGTCGCTCGGTCAGGTGCTCACGGCACGGGACGTTCACGGCGCCCGGGATGTGGCCGGAGCGCGGATCCACGGGATCGGGGGTGTTGCCCGCGAACCGTGTGCGGTCGCGCGCGTCCACGACCAGCGGGCCGTGGACCGCCTCGTCGATGCTCGCGAGCGCGTCGGGCGGCCACGGCACCGGGGTGAAACGTGCCTCGGGGAGGACCGTGCGGCGTCGTTCCAGCTCGCCGGAGCCTGCGGCAGAAAGGCCGCCGTCGAGCAGCGCGGCGCGGTGGCCCGTGGTGCGCAGCATCCAGATGAGGCGCGCGGCCATGACGTTGCCGGCGCCGTCGTACGCGACCACCGTGGTGTCGTCGCCGATGCCCGCCCGGGACATCGCCGCGGCGAAATCCTCGGGGGTGGGCAGCGGGTGCCGACCCTTCTCCGGGGAGGCCGGGGCCGCGAGCGCGGTGGCCACGTCCACGAATACCGCGCCGGGCAGGTGTCCCTGCAGATAGGCGGCCTCCGCGCTGCGTCCGTCCAGGTACATGCGGGCGTCCGCGAGCACCACGTCCTCGCGGTGCTCGGCGAGCCAATCGGGTGATACGAACGGGTCCATGACCGTCTCCCCCACTTCCTGCGACGACGTCCTCCGACGACGACGCCGCGTGCTGTCTCCCAGCCTAGGCCCGGTACGTGCGTCCCTTCACGAGGAACGCGGGATGACCGATAAGCGCCGGTTATGGCAGGAGGTGGTCACCAGCTCTGTTCCTGCTCGAGCGCGGGATCCGGACCCACGGCGTCCCCGGGTCGCGCCCACGTGGCGGGGTCCAACAGGACGTCTTTGACGCGCAGGGCGGCGGGGGACAGCGGTTGCTGCGTGCGCCAGCCGACGACGGCGGTTTGTTGCGCCACGCTCTCCCGCACCTTCCGGATCACGCATTTGGCGCCCATGATCTCCCGCACCTGCTCGGGCACGAGCGCCACCCCGCGCCCGGCCGCCACGAGCGGGACACATGTTTGCAGCGTGGACACCTCCGTGACGACCGCCGGGCGGGTCGTGGGGCGTTCGCGCCACACGTTGGCCAGTAACTCCGGCAGCCCGGACAGTCCCGGGTAGCGGGCGGGCACGAGCCACGTCTCGGACGCCAGGTCCGCCAAGGAGACATAAGGCGGCAGGGCGTCCATGCTGCGCGGCAACAGCACCACGAGCGGCATGGTCAGCAGGGGTTCCAGGGAGAGGTCCGCGCCGTGGATCCGCCGCAGGGCGGAGACGTCCGAGGTCAGGACGACCCCCAGATCGATCACGCCCTCGTGCAACGTGCGCAGTGTGATGTCCGGGGAGGGGTCCCGCAGGTCGATGTCGATGTCCGGGGCCGCGCTCTCCAGGATGTTCAGCGCGTGCGGCAGGTGCCACCACTCGAACGCGGGTGCCACGGACAGCGTGACCTGACCCCGCCGACCCTGGGCGATCGACCGCATGCGCGCTGTGGTGGACGCGAGGTCGTGCAGGATGCGCCGGGCGTCCGTGGCGAGTTGTTTGCCGGCCTCGGTGGGCCGGGTGCCGCGTGCGCCGCGGTGCAGCAGCGGCACGCCGCATTCCTTCTCGATTTGCTTCACGGTGTTGCTCAGAGCCGGTTGCGTGATCCGCAGGGCCGCGGACGCGGCAGTGAAGCCCTGGTGGTCCACGACCGCGAGGAAGTACGTGAGCTGGCGCGTATCCATAATGTGTCCTTATGTCTGCCTAGAAAAAATTGTATTAGATCTATGGATATGGTGTGCACCACACTGGAAGGACATCAGGATCATCCAGTCAAGGCAGGTTTCCCATGTCCATCCAGCGTTCCGACTCAGCGCTCCGGCCGATGGTCTTCGAGCACACGACCCTGGGACAACGTGTCCTGTTCGGCTCGGGAAAGGCCGCCGAACACCTCGTGGCCGAACTCGACCGCCTCGGCGCCACGCGCCCCATGATCATCGCGGGGGAGCACGAAGCCGAGCTGGTCCGGCAGGTCGCCGAGCGTGCGCAGCCCGCCCTGACGTGGAACGACGTCGTCCAGCACGTCCCCGTGGAACTCGCCGAGCGCGCGCGGGACGCCGCACGCGAGGCGGACGTGGACGCGCTCGTCACCGTGGGCGGCGGCTCCACCACGGGGCTGGGCAAGGCCATCGCACTGACGTCCGGGCTGCCCCTCCTGGCCGTGCCCACGACCTACGCGGGCTCCGAGGCCACGAGCATGTGGGGTATGACGGAGGACCGCACCAAGTCCACCGGCCTGGACCCCAAGGTGCTGCCCGAGGCTGTGATCTACGACGCCGAACTCTCGCGTTCCCTGCCCGTGGGCCTGTCGGTCGCGTCCGGGCTCAACGGACTCGCGCACTGTGTGGACTCGCTGTGGGCGCCCAAGGCCGATCCCATCAACCAAGCGCATGCGCTCGAGGGTGCGCGGGCACTGGCGATCGCCCTGCGGGGGATCGTCAAGGACCCCGAGGACATGCACGCCCGTGAGCAGGCGCTCTACGGCTGCTACCTCTCCGCACTGTCGTTCGCGTCCGCGGGCTCGGGGATCCACCACAAGATCGCGCACGTGCTCGGGGGGACGTTCAACCTGCCCCACGCCGAGACCCACGCGACCGTGCTGCCGTACGTCCTGGCGTTCAACGCCCCGGCCGTCCCGGAACTCGCCGGCCGTCTCGCCGCCGCGCTCGGGTACGAGGGCACCGTGGCCGGTGGGGAGGCCCGGGCCGCCAACGACGCACTGGCCGCACTGCGGAAGGACCTGGACGCACCCCGGGCGCTGTCCGACGTCGGCTTCACCGAGGAGGACGTTACCGAGGCCGTGGAGCGCTCGCTCCAGGCCATCCCGGAGTCCAACCCGGTCACGCCCACGACCGAGAACCTCACCGCGCTGTTGCGCGCGGCCCTGCAGGGGGAGAACCCCTCGGTGGTCACGGCCGCGACCGGTGACGCGTCCGACAGCACCGAGAGCGAGGAGCAGTGCCAGCGCGAAGCGCAACTCACCGAACAGGTCCTGGCGTCCTTCGACGAGTCCCCCGACCAGCGCCTCGCGGAGGTGCTGCGCAGCGTCGTGACCCATGCCCACGCCGTCGTGCGCGAGACCCGGCTGACCGAGGACGAGTGGAACGCCGCGATCAAGTTCCTCACGGACGCGGGGAACATCACCACGGACACCCGTCAGGAATTCGTGCTGCTCTCGGACGTGCTGGGCATCTCCATGCAGACCATCGCCGTGAACAACCAGGCCTACGAGGACGCCACGGAAGCCACCGTGTTCGGCCCGTTCTTCACCCAGGACGCCCCGCGTATCGACCAGGGCGAAGACATCGCCGGGGGCGCCCCGGGCCAGCCGTGCTGGGTCGAGGGAACCGTCAAGGACACGGACGGCAACCCCGTGGCGGGTGCGCGCATCGAGGTGTGGGAGGCGGACGACGAGGGTCTGTACGACGTCCAGCACACCGACGGCCGGGTCTACGGCCGCGCATGGCTCGAATCCGACAACGATGGGACGTTCCGCTTCTGGGGCCTCACACCCACCCCGTACCCCATCCCGCACGACGGGCCCGTGGGCAAGATGCTGCAGAGCACCGGGCGCTCGCCGTACCGCGCCGCGCACCTGCACTTCATGGTTTCGGCCCCGGGGCGGCGCACGCTCGTGACCCACATCTTCGTGGAGGGGGATCCGCAACTCGAGGCCGGCGACTCGGTGTTCGGCGTCAAGGACTCCCTGATCAAGACGTTCGAGACGCATGACGCGAACGAGCCCACCCCGGACGGTCGCAGTCTGGACGAGAGCTGGGCCAGCACCCGCTTCGACGTGGTGCTCGCCCCCGAGGACGTCTGAGCCCACCTCTTTCCCCTCCACCGCAAGCGCCGTGCCGTCACGGCCCCGCCGGATCGTCCTCCGCCCTGTTCCTGGCCTCGCTGGGGGTGGACGTCCTGGTGGTCAGCAAGTACTCGACCACGGCGGACACCCCCCGAGCCCACATCACCAATCAGCGCACGGTCGAGATCATGCGTGACCTGGGCATCGAGGACCAGATCCTCCCGGAGGCAGCTCCGCACGAGCAGATCGGTGAGACGGTCATCTGCACGACCATCGCGGGCGAGGAACTCGGCCGAGTCCGCTCGTGGGGCAACCGCCCGGACCGGCACGCGGACTACGTGGCGGCGTCGCCGTCCCTGAAATGCGACCTCCCGCAGACCCACCTGGAGCCGATCCTGGTGCGCAACGCCAAGTACCGCTGGAACACCGAGTTCGTCGCGCTGCAGCAGGACGACGGCGCCGTGCACGCCCTCGTGCACGACCGGCTCACCGGGACGTCCTACACGGTCCACGCCAAGTACCTGGTGGGTGCCGATGGCGGTCGTTCCCGCGTGGTCGAGTAGCTGGGGCTGCCCATGGAGGGCCTCATGGGTAAGTCCGGGTCGATGAACATCGTGTGCGACATGCACCTCTCGCCCTACTGCGAGAACCGCGAGTCCGTCCTGTACTGGGTACTCCAGCCCGGCGCCGCGATCGGCGGGATCGGTCTGGGTCTCGTGCGCATGGTGCGTCCGTGGAACAAGTGGCTCATCACGTGGGGCTATGACATCGAACAGCCGCCCCCGGAGCTGACCAAGGAGTCCACGCGGGAGATCGTGCGCAACCTGATCGGGGACCCGAACTTGAACATCGAGGTCAAGTCCTTCTCCCTGTGGACCGTCAACGAGATGTGGGCCACGCGCAACATGGAGGGCAGGGTCTTCGCCATGGGTGACGCGACCCACCGGCACCCGCCGAGCAACGGGCTGGGGTCCAACACGTCCATCGGGGACGCCTACAACGTGGCGTGGAAGCTCGCGTACGTGCTCAAGGGCTTCGCGGGTCCCGAACTGCTGGGCTCCTACCAGGACGAGCGCGTTCCCGTGGGTGAGCAGATCGTGAAGCGCGCTAACACGTCGCTCGGTCAGTTCGGCGCCGTGCTGGATGCGCTCGGCGTGGACCCGCGCGATGACGCCGAGTCCATGAACCGGCAGATCGCCACACGCAAGGAGGCCTCGGAGGAGGGGGAGCGGCGTCGTCAGGCGCTGCGCGACGCCCTGGAGCTGAAGAACTACGAGTTCAACGCGCACGGCGTGGAGCTCGGGCAGTCCTACGAGTCCTCCGCCGTGGTCGCGGACGACGGCATGGTGCTCGTGCGCCCCGACAACCACGTGGCCTACCGTTCGCACGGGATGGTCGAGGATTCCGCGGCCATGCTGACCGAGACGCTGCGCGCGGGACGGCTCCGATCGGGTGGACATCTCCACGCTGCTCACCGCGAACGGTTCGCAGTACGTCATCGACTGCGGTGAGGGGTGGGGCCCGTCCTACCGCCGCTGCGGGGAGTCCACTCCCGGGTACCGTGGAGCATGACCAAAAAACTGATGACCGCCCGCCGCAGGGCCCACCGCGCCGCGTTGTTCACCGGATTGGCACTCACGGGGATGGGGGCCCTGCACCTCGTGAAACCGGAACCGTTCGACCACCTGATCCCCGAACAGCTGCCCGGCACCGCCCGGCAGTGGTCCATCGGCTCAGGATTCGCGGAACTCGGGACCGCCGCGCTGCTGCTCATCCCCGCCACACGCAAGGCCGGCGGGGCGGCCGCGGCCGCCCTGTTCGTGGGTGTGTGGCCCGGCAACTTCAAGATGGCGTGGGACTGGCGCCACGCGTCCGCCGCGAAGCAGGCGATCTCCCTCGGCCGCCTCCCGCTGCAGATCCCCATGATCATGAGCGCGGTCAAGATCGCCAAGAACGCATAGGTCCCGGGGCCGCCCCGCACCCGCGGGCGGCCGGGTGGTTCCGCGTGAGACGCGCCGTCGACGTCCGCACGGAGACGGCCCCTGCGCCCGGGCAGCACTTCCGGACCCCTGCGCCGCCCGGCTACCGTGACTGATATGCGTATCGCACTCGGCCAGTTGCTTAGCACCCACGACTCGCAACACAACCTCGAGCGCGTCCGCGAGCTCGCGCGCCGCGCGGGGGAGGACCGCGCGGATCTCCTCGTGCTGCCCGAGGCCACGATGTTTGCGTTCGGTCGCAGCCTCAAGGACGTCGCCGAACCTCTCGATGGCCCATGGGCCACGGCGGTCTCCGAGCTCGCGCGTGAGCACTCGGTCGCGATCGTCGCCGGCATGTTCACCCCCGGCGACGGTGATCGCGTGCGCAACACCGCGGTGATCGCCCTCCCGGACGGCACCATGCGCGGCTACGCCAAGATCCACTTGTACGACGCCTTCGGCTTCCTGGAGTCGGACACCGTGGACCCCGGCGACGAACCGGTCACCTTCTCCGCGGGCGGCCTCACTGTGGGGGTCGCCACGTGCTACGACATCCGCTTCCCGCGTCTGTTCACGCGTTTGGCGCACGACGGCGCCGTGGTCACCGTTCTCGGCGCGTCCTGGGGGGACGGGCCGGGCAAGGTCGCGCAGTGGGAACTGCTGGCACGCGCGCGAGCCCTGGACACGACGTCGTACGTGGTGGCCGTGGGACAGGCGAACCCCGAGTCGGTGGGGGAGGAGAACCCGGACAAGGCGCCGCGCGGTGTGGGGCACAGCCTGGTGGCCGCGCCGGACGGTTCCGTGGTGGCGCGGCTGGGAGACGCCCCGGACTACACGGTCGTGGACCTGGACCCGGAGCTCGTGGAGCGGACGCGCAAGGCCATCCCGGTGCTGCGCAACGCGCGCGAACTCTGAGACCCGGGAAGCTGTGCGCGGTGGGTGAACGAGCGCTGACAAGGCTCGCGGCCCGTGCCTACAGTGGGCAGTAGCACGTCATAAGCCCCTGACTTGTGGGCGTGGACCGTCATACTCGAGCAGTCCGGAGGTCAGAATCATGGCTGATGCCATTCAGAACAACCACCCCGTCCGCTTCGCCGTGGTGGGCGTGGGACAGATCTCTCAGCAGGCGTTCATCCCCGGGCTCTCCCGGATCGAGGACGCGGAGCTCGCGGCCTTGGTGACCTCGAGCCCGGAGAAGGCGGAGGCGCTGGGTCAGGAATTCGGTGTGGCCACCTACTCCTACGAGGAGTACCCGGCGCTGCTGGAGTCCGGTGACATCGACGCCGTGTACGTGGCCACTCCCGTCTTCCGCCACCGCGAGTTCGCGGAACCCGCACTGAAGGCCGGGATTCACACCCTGCTCGAGAAGCCCATGGCCACCTCCGTGGAGGACTGCCAGGCCATCACCGATGCCGCGAAGCAGAGCGGGGCAACCCTCATGGTCGCCTACCGGCTGCACCAGGAACCCGCGACCGTGGAGATGATCGAGAAGGTCCGTGACCAGCAGGTCATCGGTGACCCGCGGTTCTTCACCGCGACCTTCTCCCAGGACATCACGGAGGAGAACCACCGCGGTCACTCGGGCTTCTGGGGTGGGCCCATCCCCGACATGGGCACCTACCCCCAGAACATGGTCCGCAACCTCTTCCACGACGAACCCGTGGAGGTCTACGCCAAGGGAGTTCGCACCCCGGGCCGCGAGTTCAACTTCGACGACACCGTGGCCGTGACCCTCACCTTCCCGGGTGAACGGGTGGCGCAGTTCACCATCAGCTACGCCTCCGAGTCCGCCGAGCAGTTCACCGTGGCCGGGACCAAGGGCGAGATCAGCGCGCAGCCGTGCTTCGGTTTCGGTCCGGGCGTGGGCATCGAGTACACGCTCACCCAGGAGGGCTCCTCCGAGAGCTTCGCCCACGACCCCGTGGAACAGTTCGGCGGCCAGACCCAGTACTTCGTGGACTGCCTGCGCCGGGGCGAGGCCCCGGAACCGGACGGCGAGGAGGGCATGCTGGACGTGCGCGTGAACGAGGCCGTCCTCGAATCGCTCGAGACCGGCCGCCCCGTCACGCTCAAGCCCTATCAGCGGGAACGGACGGTGACCTCCGAGCAGGTCCGCCGCGTCACCCCCGCGGACGAGCCGGAGGACGACGAGCTCGTGGACCAGGTTCCCCAGAACGGCTGATCTCCCGCATCCCGGGCCCCTCGACGAACGGACAGCACTGCCATGACACACCAGTACATCCATGAGACACGGTTGTCCCAACCCCGGGAGCGGGTCTTCGCGTGGCACGAGCGCCCCGGAGCCCTGCCCCGCCTGACCCCGCCGTTCGGTGGGGGCCCCGACCAGGTGCGCCAAGCGCCGTCGGACGGGATCGAACCGGGCTCGGAAGCCAAGCTGGGGATCTCCGTGCCCGGGACGTTCGGCATGGTGCACCTGCCCTGGACAGCCGAACACGGTGAGTGGGATCCGCCGCGGTACTTCACGGATCGCATGGTCAGCGGGCCGTTGGGGGAGTGGGAGCACCGGCACGTCTTCGAGGAGACGGAGAACGGCGGGACCCTGGTCCGGGACCAGGTCACGGTGCGCCCACTGCCGGAGTGGGCGGGCAAGCTCAACGACCTGGGTGAGCGCGTGATGACGCCGCAGCTCGAGCGGATCTTCGCCTACCGGGAACGTCAACTGCGTGCCGACCTGGACTTCCACGACCAGCACGACGGGCCCCGGCTCACCATCGCGGTGGCCGGTTCCTCCGGGCTCGTGGGCACCCAGGTGTGCGCGCTACTCGAAACGGGCGGGCACACGGTGCTCCGCCTCAAGCGCGGCGGCGCCACCGGTGAGGGTGTCATCGGCTGGGACCCGGACGAAGGGGTGCTGAACCCGCACGATCTGGAGGGGGTCGACGTCGTCGTCCACCTGGGCGGCGAAAGTATCGCTACGCGTTTCACGCCCGCGAAGAAGCACGAGATCATGCGCTCGCGCGTGGACAGCACCAACCTGCTCGTGCGCGCGCTGGGCCAGGTGTCGGCCGAGAAGCGCCCGCGCGCGCTGGTGGTCGCCTCCGCGATCGGTTACTACGGCACCGGGCGGGGGGACGAGATCCTCACGGAGGACTCCGCGTCCGGGGACGGTTTCCTCGCGGAGGTGTGCCGGGAGTGGGAACGTGCCGCGCACGGGGCCGCCGTGTACGGCATGCGCGTGGTCAACGTCCGCACCGGTCTGGTGCTCTCACCCACGGGTGGCCTGCTGAAACCGCAACTGCCCCTCATGGAGGCCGGTCTGTCCGGGCCCATGGGCGGCGGGAAGCAGTGGCAGAGCTGGATCGGCCTGGACGACATGGCCGGTGCCGTGGCCCACCTTGCGCTGAGCGACGACGCCGAGGGCCCGTTCAACGTGGCCGCCCCCGAACCCGTGCGGCAGAAGGAGTTCGCCAAGACCGTGGCCGGTGTGTTGCACCGCCCCGCGGTGGTCCCCACACCCCTGGCCGGTCCCAAGGCCGTTCTGGGGGCGCAGGCCACCGAGGAACTCGTGGCGGCGAGCCACCGGGTGGACGTCGGCAAGCTCCTGGCCAGCGGGTACCGGTTCCGCAACGAGGACCTGCGCAGCTGCGCCGAGCACATCCTGGGGCGCACCCGCTGAGGCTGAGCCCGCCGCTCAGGTGTGATCGCGGAACACCGCGGGGGCAGAGTTCCACCGGTCGGGCGGTGTCCCTCTCCTCCCCGGGAGCGGATTCGGTATCCTTTTCCCGTGACATCTCAACACAACCGGCCCGCAGCGTACTTCGGTGCGCTCCCCTCGGCCGATGACAAGGAGTCGGACAGTCCCGGGCAGCGCCGCTGCTCCCCTGACATCCGCTCGTTCGGTTCCCCGTTCCCTTCCCGCGCCGATGCGGTGTGCATTGAGGTGAGCTGGTGCTGACTGCCTGGCTGCTCCTCCTCGTCTTTCTCCTGCTGGTCCTCGCCAACGCCCTGTTCGTGGCGGTCGAGTTCTCGTTCCTCACCGTGGACCGCCAAGCGGTCCAGCGCGCGGAGGCCGAAGGCGACAAGCGCGCCAGGACCATCGAGCAGAGCCTCAAGAAGACCTCCACCAACCTTTCCGGTGCCCAATTGGGCATCACCGTCACGAGCCTCCTGGCGGGCTTCCTCACCGGTCCCAGTCTGGGCACCCTGTTCAGCGAGGGTCTCGGGTGGACCGGCGTGCCCGACGCCGCTGCGGTGGGTATCGCGACCACCGCCGCGTTCATCGTCGCGACCTTCACGCAGATGGTGTTCGGTGAACTCGTCCCCAAGAACTGGGCCATCGCGGACCCCCTGCGGGTCACCCACGTGGTCGTGCTGCCGCAGAAGATCTTCATGGTGGTCTTCGGCTGGCTCGTGACCATGCTCAACAGCTCCGCGAACGCGGTGCTGCGCATGCTCGGTTTCACGCCCACGGAGGAAGTGGCCAACGCGCGCACCGCGGAGGAACTCGCGTCCGTGGTGAGCCGCTCCGGGCGTGAGGGCACGTTGGACGCGGGCACCGCGGAACTCGTGGCCCGGTCCATCGAGTTCGGTGACCGCACTGCCGCGGACGTGATGCGTCCCCGCCCCCGGGTCACCTTCCTGGACGCGGACGACACCGTGGAGCACATGCTGCTCACCGCGTCCGAGTCCGGTCACTCCCGGTTCCCCGTCACAGGGGAATCGGTGGACGACATCGTGGGCGTGGTGCACTACACCCACGCGCTCGCAGTTCCGTTCGAGGAACGCGCGGTGGTGCGCGTCGCGGACGTGTGCGTCCCCGCGGACGTGGTCTCCGAATCCATGACCCTGGACCCGCTCATGCGTCAACTGCGCAACAAGGGTCTGCAACTGGCCGTGGTCGTGGACGAGTACGGCGGCACCGCGGGCATCGTGACCCTGGAGGATCTCATCGAGGAGATCGTGGGGGAGATCGACGACGAGCAGGACACCCGGGTGCAGCGCTTCCGCCGCACCCGCGACGGTGGCCTGGTGGTCTCCGGACTGCTGCGCCCGGACGAACTGGGCGACGTGCTGCGCGTGGACATGCCCGAGGGCGAGGAGTCCGACACCCTGGGCGGTCTCATCGCCGAGGAACTGGACCGGCTGCCCAGCGTGGGCGACAAGCTCACCCTGGAAGCGATCGACCACATCCACCGCGACGACGATGACCTCCCCACCAAGGCGCAGATCCACCTGGCCGTGGTGCGCATGGACCAGCACCGCGTGGACCGCATCATGGTGCACCGCGAAGGCGGCAATCCGGACGAACGGGGCGGTTCGACGTCGTCCACGTCCTGGCGCCCACCCGGGCGGCCGGACCCGCTGGGCGGTGAGAACCGCGACCCCGAGACCGCGGAGGAATTCCGGGTCTCGCACGGCGACCGTGTGGGCGCCGCCGGTTTCCACCGGGACGAGGACGTGTCCGTGGAGGACCCGCGTGAGGAGCAGCAGCGATGACCACGAGTACCGCCATCATCGTCCTGGTCCTGCTTCTGGCGGGCAACGCCTTCTTCGTGGCCAGCGAGTTCGCGATGGTATCGGCCCGCCGCGACCAGCTCGAACCCCGCGCCTCGGACGGATCCAAGTCCGCGAAGTACGCCCTCAAGGGCATTGAGAACGTGTCCGTGTCCCTGGCCGCCACCCAGCTGGGGATCACCGCGTGCTCCCTGCTGATCGGTGCTGTGGGTGAACCCGCGATCGCACACCTTATCGAGATGCCCCTCGAGGCCGCGGGCATGCCGTCCGCTCTGCTGCACCCGATCGCCCTGGCGATCGCGCTGCTGATCGTGACCTTCCTGCACATGGTCCTGGGCGAGATGGTGCCCAAGAACATCGCCATCGCGGTCCCCAGCCGCGTGGCCCAGGTGCTCGGCCCCGTGCTGCACGGCTTCGTGGTGGTCTTCCGCCCCACCATCTGGGTCATGAACGAGACCGCCAACCACCTGGTGCGCTGGCTGTTCAAGGTGGAGCCCAAGGACGAGGTCGCCTCGGCCTTTACGTCCGATGACGTCCGCGGTTTCGTGGCCGAGTCCGGCCGTGAGGGCCTGCTCGACACCGACGAGATCCGATTGCTCACGGGCGCGTTGAACTTCGAGAACAAGACTGCCGCCGACGTCGCCCTGCCCCTCGCGGGCATGCGCACCGTCCCGTCCGACATCACCGTGGCCGGGGTCGAGCAGTTGTGCGCGGAGACGGGCTTCTCGCGCTTCCCCGTGCGGGACGTGAACGAGCGGCTCATGGGCTACGTCCACACGAAAGACGTGCTGGGGTTGCCGGAGACCGCTCGGGAGCAACCGATCCCCGCGGCCATCATCCGCCGCTTCGCGCGCGTGGCCCCGGAGGACAAGCTGCGCAAGGTCACCCGCACCATGCAGGCCAACGGCGCGCACTTCGCGCTGCTGGGCCAGGTGGCCCGGGACTCGCGCACCACGGACGAGTCTGTGTACATCGTGGCGCTCGAGGACGTGCTGGAGGAGCTCGTGGGCGAGGTCCGCGACGCCACCTCCAAGGCCGATCAGGACTCCGCCGCATGAGCCCGCGGAAGCTGTACCGGATCGCCGCGATCGCCGAGGCCGTCACGTGGGCGCTGCTGATCCTGGGCATGATCGCCAAGTACGGATTCGGTGCCGGTGACTTCCCCGTGCGCCTGGCCGGGGGGATCCACGGGTTCGTGTTCCTGAGCTACTGCGTCTCCACCGTGGTGGTCTGGACGGACCGGCGCTGGCCGGCCGCCACGGGCGTGCTGGGCCTCGTGCTCTCCGTGGTTCCGTTCGCCACGGTGCCGTTCGAACGGCACGTGGAGCGCAAGGGCCTGCTCGCGGACGCGTGGCGCGTGGCCCCCGCGGGTCACGCGCGCACCGGGGCCGGCACCACGTCGGACGGACGGGTTGCGGGGGACGACGACGCCCGCGCCACCTCCGCCACCCCTGGCGGGGTCCCGAGCGGGCTGCGTGAGCCCGCCCGCACTCCCGCGGAGCGGCTGCTCGCGGTCATCCTGCGGTGGCCCGTGCTCTCCGCCCTGGCCCTGCTGGTGTTCGTGGTGGCGCTGTTCTCGGTGCTGCTCACCGCGGGCCCGCCCACCGAGTGGTTCTCCTGAGGGGAGCCCCACGGTGGCCCGCTCATCCCCTCGCATGATGCACACCGCAGGCCCCGCGGGGCGTGATCGCTGGACTGGTCACCGGCTTGCTTCTGACCCTCGTGGCCTCCCTGGGCCCGGCGCGGCGGCACTCGACGGTCTGCGCGGCTCCCGCTCCGCCGACGGCATTCCGACGCCGCGCAGCGCCTCGACGTGCAGGAAGCCACCAAGCTGGAGGAGTCCGTCGCGAAGATCCTGCACGTGGGCACGGATGAGCTGGGTGGAGCCTTACTCGAGAAGGCCGGCTACGTGAACCTCCTGGACATCCTGCTTGCGGTGATGCTGGCACTGCTCGCGGTGGCCATGGTGGTCTTCGTCCTGGGGATCGCCTCCACCACGTCCCTGTCCGTGTTGGAACGCTCCCGGGAGAACTCCCTGTTGCGAGCGCTGGGGTTGTCCAAGCGGCAACTCGGGGCGCTCATCCGGCGGGAAGCCCTCGTGATCTCACTCGTGGCCACCGTGGTGGGCTGGCTCTTCGGGATGCTGGGGGTGATGTCCCTGGTCGTGGAGGGGATGACCGTCCGGCCCGTGGTGCGGTGGGGTGGTTTTCTGCTCATTCTGGCCGGTGCGGTGGTGGTGGCGGCCATCGCCTCCGCGCTGCCGGTGCGACGGGCCACGAAGCTCAACCCGGTGGAGGGGCTGGCGCGGGTCGACTGACCCGTTCGTTCCGGCACGGCGGCGCCCTGAACGGCCCCGTTACAACGCCCCGGCTGAGTACCGCGAAATGCTCGGCCGGGGCTTCGTCACGAGTCCCGCGTCAACCGATCCGCGGTGTCCAGCAGGCGCTGCAGGATCTGCTGCTTCTCCTCCGGGTCCTCCGGCAGCAGACCCATGGACGCCCGTTGGTAGAGCCCGTCCCCCATGCACTGCACGGCCGTGGCGATCATCGGGTCCCCCACGTCCTCGAGGACCACGCGGTACCACTCCCGGGTCACGCGCTCGCAGGTCTCTCGGGCGCCGGGCTCGCCGGACTGCACCATGCGGAAGGCCACCATGAGGCTGCGGTCCAGGGGGCTGTCCTCGTAGAGGGACGTGGCCAGGAACTCCCGTGCGGCACCCCGGGGGGATTGCGTGAGGCGGGTCAGGTCCTCGCGGGCCATCTCCTCGCACCGGGCCAGGGCGGCGTCCACGAGCGCTTGCCGGTGGGGGAAGTGGTAGAGCAACCCGCCCTTGGACACCCCCGCCCGGGCGGCGACGGCGTCCAGGGTCGCGGCACGTTCGCCCTCCGACAGCACGAGGTGTTCGAACGCGGTGAGTAGTTTCTCGCGGGCCATGGGTTTGCGGGGCATGGGTGTAGTGAACCTCACGGGGTGGGAATCATTGCCAGCCTAACCATGTTAACTGTACCGTCTAGACGGTAAAGACTTGGCGAGAGGCTCCTGTGAAGGAGCTCGGTACAACCGTGTACGGCTCGCACATCCGAATCCGCAGCTCTTCTCCCAGGAGGTTCCACGTGTCCGTGATGGTCGATCAACACCGCAAGGCCGATGCCCGTGGCTGGGCCGCCCTGGGCGCCCTCATGTTCCCGGTGCTCCTGGTCTCCGTGAACAACACCGCCCTGAGCTTTGCCCTGCCCGCGATCTCCGCGGGGCTGCGTCCCACCGCAGCGCAGCTGCTGTGGATCGTGGACATCTACCCCCTGGTCCTGGCCGCCCTGCTGATCCCCATGGGGAGCCTGGGGGACCGGATCGGGCGGCGGCAGATGCTCATCATCGGTTCCTCGGGCTTCGGCCTGGTCTCCTTGGGCGCGGCCTTCGCCCCGAGCGCCGAATGGCTGTTGGCCGCCCGCGTGGGGATCGCCGTGTTCGGTTCCATGCTCTTGCCCACCACGCTGTCCCTGTTGCGCACCGTGTTCCAGGACGATCGCCAGCGCAGCCTTGCCATCGCGATCTGGACGGCCGGGTTCAGCGCCGGCGCCGCCCTGGGGCCCATCGCCGGGGGCTTCCTGCTTAACCACTTCTGGTGGGGCTCGGTATTCTTGCTGGCTGTCCCGGTGCTGATCGCGTTCCTGATCGCGGCCCCGTTGCTGCTGCCCGAGTCCCGTGACCCCCACCCGGGACCGGTGGACCCCGCGTCCATCGTGCTCGCGATCCTGACCATGGCCCCGATCGTGTACGGCATCAAGACCATGGCCACGGGTGGCTCCGCTCTGCACGGTGTGCTGTTCATCGCCGTGGGTGCGCTGTCCGGGTTGTTGTTCGCGCGCCGCCAGGTGGTCAAGGACTACCCCATGCTGGACCTGCGCTTCTTCCGCAGCCCCCGGTTCTCGGGTGGGTTGTCCGTGAACGTGGTGTCCAACGTGGCGATGTTCGGGTTCCTGTTCTTCCTCACCCAGCATCTGCAGCTGGTCAGTGGCATGGACCCCATGACCTCCGGTCTGTTGATGGTCCCCGGGCTGCTGCTGGCGATCGTCGCCGGGCTCACCGCCGCGAAGCTGGCCTACACGATCGGATTGCGCAACGCCGTGGTGCTGGGTCTGTTGCTCGTTGCCCTGGGCTTCCTCCTGGTGTTCTTCACCGATCAACAGGCCTCGGCGCTGCCGGTCCTGGGCGGGTTCACCGTGATGAGCGCGGGTGTGGGTATCGCGACCACACTGTCCACCGACCTTGTGGTCTCGTCCGTGCCGGAACGCAAGGCCGGAGCGGCGTCGGCCGTGTCCGAAACCGGGTACGAGGTGGGCGCCGTGCTCGGCACCGCCGTGCTGGGTGGTGTGACCACCGCGTTCTACCAGGCCCACTTGGACCTGCCCGCGGCCCTGGATCCCGCGAGCGCGCAGGCCGCGCACGAGACGCTGGGTGGCGCCCTGGACGTGGCCGCTCAGTCGCCGTTGCAGGCTTCGATCGTCGACGCCGCCACGGCCGCCTTCTCCTCCGGCATGCAGTGGAGCTCGCTCGTGGGCGGTCTCATGGTGCTGGCCGTGGCCGTGGTCCTAGTGCGCGTGCTCCGCGCGGACCGCCGCATGCCCCGCACCCACTGACCGGACCGCGGTGCTGTAGCGGTCCTCCTCACACGAGTCCTTCGAGTCGATGGATGCCCGTGACCAGGTCCGCTGTCGTGGGCGCTGCTGCGTAGCTCAGGCGAACGCGCGGGACGTCGGGCTGGTCGGCGTGGAAGTAGGTGCCGGGGGCCAGCGCGGTGCCGCGCGCGAGGGCTGCCGAGAGGAACTCGCTCTCGTCGGTACCCCGGGGAAGGCGCAGCCACAGGTGATAACCCCCGCGGGGGTGATCGGGGAGGACGTCTGCTCCCAGGGTCTCGACGACCGTGCGGACCGCCAGCCGCCTGCGCTGCGTGAGCGCCGTCTGCAATCGTGCCAGGGACCGGCCACTGCCCGCATCGCGGTGGACAGGGCGGCCTGCCCGCCACCCACGACCAGCACGTCCTCGCGCCCCAGCCCCGCCCCGGGGCGGGAGATCACCAGGCCGCGCTGTGCGAGTAGCGCGCGTGCCCGGGACACGGGGGAGGCGCTCGCGCCGAAGCGGGTCACGAGAGCCCGGTGGGACGGAAGCCGCGTTCCCGCGGCACGTGATGTGATGTCCCGCGTCAGTTCCCGGGCGATGTCCTCGGAACTGCTACTTCGATCATGAAAGCTTGTCATAGCGCTACTGTTCCCACCGCAGTATCGGTTCGGGGCTCGGGACGGGCCGACGGCGTATGGGGCAATGGCCCCCTCCTCGCGTCCCTGGGTGTCGTCGCCTTCTCCCTGAGCTTCCCGGGCACGGTCTTCGCCCTGGGCCGGTTCGAACCCTGGACGGCCACCGGACTACGAGGCACCATCGCAGCGGCACTGGCCGGGACCGCCCTCCTGTGGGCCCGCCCGCCCGTGCCCGCCCGTCACGACTGGGTGGGGATCACCGTGGTGGCACTCGGCTGCGCCCTGCGCTTCCCCTTGCTGACCACTCTGGCGCTGCAGACCACGTCCGCTTCGCACTCCGCGGCGGTCATCGGTGCCCTGCCCATGGCTACCGCCGTCATCTCCACGCTGCGCACCGGGAACCGGCCGTCGTGGGCGTTCTGGTGTGCGGCCGCCGCGGGAGGGGCGGTGGTCGTGGGATTCGCCCTGTTGCAGAGCAATGGGGTACCCGGCATCGGGGATCTCTATCTCGTGGCCGCCCTCGTGGTGTGTGCCGCGGGCTATGCGGAGGGCGGGAGATTGTCCTCCCGCATCCCCGGCTGGCAGCTGATCGCATGGGGTGTGCTTCTGGCCGCTCCCGTGAACCTGGTCGTGACGATCGTTGCTGTGCCCATGGAACCCGTCCACCTCTCCGCGCGCGGTGTCGCGGGGCTGCTGTACATCGCGGCGGCCTCCCAGTTCCTGGGATTCGTGGTCTGGTATCGCGGCATGGCGCTGATGGGCATCGCCAGGGCGAGTCAACTGCAGCTGATGCAACCGCTCCTGACCCTTGTCTGGACCGTCCTGTTGCTCGGCGAACCCCTCCCGGATCCGGCGGGGCGCCCGTAGAGTGACAGGGAGCGGCGTCGTCGGACCGGACCGGACCGGACCGGGCGGGCGACGTGGATCGTCGGCACGAGGAAGTGAGGCGCGGGCATGAGCACACTAGAACTGATCGCGGACGCCGCGCAGCGGCCCCTGGAGGCGGCGCGGGCCGCCGTGGAGGGGGCCTCCGCGGACACCCTCAACGAGATGCCGCGCGGCGAACTGAACTCCATGTCCTGGCTCGTGTGGCATGCGGCGCGGCAGCAGGACGCCCAGGTCGCGGAGCTGCGCGGAGCGGAACAGGTGTGGCGTTCCGGCGGGTGGTGCGAGAGGTTCGGGCTGGACCGCCCGTGTGAGGACTTCGGCTTCGGGGACGATCCGCAGGCCGTGGCGAGCGTGCGCGTGGACGGCCCCGAGTTGCTGCTGGGCTACCTCGAAGCCGTCACGGACACCACGGCCGAGTACGTGCGCTCCCTCTCGGATGCCGAGCTGGACGAGGTCATCGACGATTCTTGGGACCCTCCCGTCACGCGGGGTGTGCGGATCGTGTCCGCGATCGACGACGCTGCCCAGCACGTGGGGCAGGCCGCCTACGTCCGCGGGCTGGTCGAGCACGGCTGGTCCGGGAAGTACTGAACACGCGGGGATCTTAGTCTTCATGAAACTACATGGACACCACCGGTTCACCTACACTGGCTGTACTGACTATCGGGCCGCGGGCTAACGGTGCCGAAGTCCATCCCGGGAGACACGATCGCCTCATGACTCGTTCACGCTCACGCGCCGCGGCGGCCAGGAAGCCGTCCATGGCGCTGACCGCCTTCACGTCCTTCTCCATGCTCGTGGCCGTGAGCGTCGCGCTCAGCAACGGCACAGAAACCGCCCCCTGGCAGCCAGCCATGGCTCACGACGCGCAAGGCCCCCAGCGCCCGGGCGTTCCCGCTCCCGACGACGCCGCCGCGCGGCCGGCTCAGGCCTCCCTGTTCGCCGTGGTGCCGGACCAGGCGGCGATCGCCGCGTCCCACGACGTGCCGGTGACCGCCCCGGGCACGTTCGTCCGCAATGCGGTGGACATCGCTTCCGGGGGTTCCGGTCCCCGCACCTCCGGAACCGGAGGCGCGGGCGCTGCCGGATCCGGAAGCGGTTCGGGCTCGAGCAGCTCCGGGAGCGGCGCGGGGGACACGTCCCCCGTGGCACCGAGCACGCGCGCTCCGGCGACCTTCGAGGGTGAGCTGCCCGTCAACACCATCATCGCCCCGGCCCAACCGGTGGTCGTGCTGGACGGCGGCCGGTTCGGATGGCGGATCGCCCCGGACACCAAGCAGAAGGACTTCCACAACGGCACGGACATCTCCGTACCGGAGGGCACACCCGTGGTAGCCGCCCTGGACGGCACCGTCACAGCGGTCTTCTGGGACGTGTGGGGTGGCAACCGGGTGGAGGTCACGCACGCGGACGGCATCAAGACCACGTACAACCACCTCAAGGACGTCATGGTGCGCGTGGGGGACACCCTGCGCGCCTCCGAACAACTGGGCACCGTGGGGCAGACGGGTCTGCGTGTCACCGGCCCCCACCTGCACTTCGAGATCTGGGTTCACGGCAAGGTCGCGGATCCGGAGTCCTTCGACTGGGAGACCGGTAAAGGTGTCATCCCCGCGTCGCGCGCGCCGTATTCCACGGAGGACCAGGCCGCGATGCAGCCTCCCGTGGATCCGCACGCGGAACCCGGTACCGATTCCGGTCCCGCACCGGCCGACGTTCCCGACGCAGATCACGAACGCGTGATGGCACTCGGCCGGAAGACCCCGCAGCCGGTAGCGGCGTCGTCGAACTCCGGAAAACCGGCCGCCGCGAAGCAGGCGTCCGGCGAGAAGGCCGGGAACGACGCCAAGAAGTCCGCGCCCCAGGCTGCGCCGGCCACGACGGCACCTGCCAAGAAGGGGCCCGCTCACGAGCCAAGGTCGACGACGACGCCGCGCCCGAACACGACCCCGTCCGGAGCATTCACGCCGGGCAGGTCCAAGCAGACCCCGGGCCGGGTGACACCGGGAGGACACGACTCCGGCGCCGAGAAGCCGGGGGACAAGACTTCCACGCCGATCCCGTCCGAGTCCGGTGGTTCCACGGGTAAACCGAGCGATCCGGGCACGCAGAAGGTCGACCCGAGCGGCTCCCCGACTCGGAGTGCTACGCCGATCCCGTCGAAGTCCGGTGGGCCCACGGGCACCCCGAGTGGTCCAGGGAAGATCTTGCCCACCCCGAATCCGTCGACGTCCGGGCGCCCCAAGCCATCGGGGTACACCGAGCCCGTGAATCAGCTGACCACGCTGGAGCAGGTGCAGCAGCGCACGCAGCACCTGCTGGCCACGCAGTTGGTGCTGACCCCGGCTCAGCAGTTCGGACCCGCCACGCTACTGAACACTGAGTTGACCTCGCTGTCCCAGCGGCTCACGGATTCCAAGCTGGCCGCCGCGGATCCGTCGTTCGCCGCGCAGCTGAACAAGACCCAGCACGCGGTGGCGGCGGCGTCGGCGAAACCGGAGGGCAAGAAACTCACCGCGGCGGCCACGGCCGAGCTGACCACGCTGCAGAAGCTGGTGGCCGATGCCCCGCCGTACCAGCCCCCGGCTCCCTCTGCCAAGGACGGGTGAGGATCGGGGTTCCACCTCCCGCCCGTAACGGCGGTGGGTACCCGTGGGCCGGCGATCCCGCCCACAGCGGCGGGCGACACCCCGGTGTTCCGGACATAGAGGTGCTTACCCGAAGGGCCACCCCGCTCGCACGCGGGGTGGCCCTTCGGGTCGCGGGTGGATCAGTGGGCGGTACGCACCCGCATGCCCGTAGCGGGGCGGGTCAGCATGTGGGTCCACGAGAACGTGAGGTCGTCCGGGTCGGTGCCCAGTTCCACGTTCGGGCGGGCCAGTGCCACCACGGCCGCGGACAGGGATGTCACCGCGATCTTCTCACCGGGGCAGCGGTGGCCCGTACGGACCTCGGCACCGCCCTGGGGGATGAACGTGCGGATGGCCTCGGCGTCGTCGACCCCCATGAAGCGTTCGGGGTCGAAGGTGCCGGCGCGCTCCCACGAGGCGGGATCGTTGTTGGTGCCCAGGATGTCGATCAGCACGCGCTGACCCTTGTGGATGGGGCAGCCCTTGATCTCAGTGTCCGCGGTGGCCTCGGCGGGGAGCATCGGGACGAACGGGTAGACGCGGCGGACCTCTTGGGCGAAGGCCACGGCCTCCGGGATGTCGAGCAGAGAACCACCCCGTGCCTGGGACGCCTCGTGGATACGGGCGGCCCATTCCGGGTGCTCCACGAGTGCTGCCCCGGCGAAGGCCGCGAAGCGAGCCACCGCCACGTTGGGGCGGGTGAGGTTCTGCAACTCCACCGCGGCGGTCTTCTCGTCCACGAGGCCACCGTTCTCGTCCACGAGACGCGCCATGTGGGCGAGCACCGAATCCGGGTCGGCGGCCACGGTGCCCGAACGCACACCGTGGATCAGCTGCGTGAACGTGCGATCCAGGCGGAAGCGCTCGAACCATGAGATCGGGTGCGTGGCGGGGCGCCCAAAGGTGTCCAGCAGACGGCTCATGCGGCGGGCCTGCCGGTCCATCTCCTGGCGGCTCCACGGGATCCCGGCCCAGCGGAAGGACGCACGGCCGAAGGCCAGGGCCGTGCCGTCGTAGACGTTGCCGGGGGAGGTCCATTCACGGATGAGCATCTCGAGTTCCTCGGCCACGAACGGCTTGTACTGGGCCACCCGCTCGTCCTCATAGGCCATGTCCGCCATCTGGTTCTTACGTGCGGCGTGGGCGTCCCCGTCCAGGGCGTGGACGGCACCCGACCCGAAGAGCGGGCCGCGGATGAACAGGGGCATGGCGCCGTGGCGCTTCATGCGGGAGGTGTCGTAGAAGAGGTCCACCCCTTCTTCCCCGCGCACCAGGACCGAGCGCTTGCCCAGCAGGTTCATGCTCACCGGGGCGGCGGACCCCGGGGAGACGCCCGTGCGACGTCGTACGCGTGAGGCGAAGAGGTAGCCCGAGCGCAGGAAGGAGAGGACTTGGTCGGGGCGGGTGCGTCCCGCGGTGGAAGTCATGCTCCGATCGTACGGGTACTGACCTTTCGCCGACTGGGAGGTTTCAACGCCGGGCGCGCACCCGCAGGGCGCCCGCGAAGAGGAACGCGAACAGGCCCATGAGCGGGAAGACGAACAGCGCGGTCCGCAACCCGGCGGCATCGGCGAAGAGGCCGATCAGCGGGGGCGAGAGCACGAACACGATGCGCATGCACCAGCTCACCAGGGTGAGGCCCGTGCCGGGTCTCAGGCCGGGGGCGCGGTCCGCGGCGGCATAGGCGTTGGGGACCATGGTCGCGCAGCCGAAGCCCGCGAGGGCGAACCCAGCCAGGGCCACCCACGGTGTCGGCGCGAGCGCCACGGCGCCCAGGCCCACGAAGATCAGTACGCCCCCGATGCGCGTGACCAGCACAGCGCCCAACGCGTCGATCAGCCTGTCCCCCAAAAGGCGACCCACGAACTGCGCGCCCACCAGGCTGACGTAGCCGAGCCCCACCATGCCCACGGGTGCGCCCAGGGCGTCCCGCAGGTAGACGGCGGACCAGTTGGAGCCCACGTCTTCCACGAGCACCCCGGACATGGCGACGACGGCGATCGGCAGCAGCGCGAGCGCGGCCACTCCCGCGCTACGCGGGAGCTTGGGCATCCCGGCGGTGTCCAGGGGGGCGTTCTCGGCCTGGGTGACGGCATGTTCCGCGTGGTCGTCGGGGACGGCCCAGCGCATGGCGAAGGCCGCCACGGCCGCGAAGATGACACCGCTGATCAGGAAGTGCCAGGGCAGGGGTAGGTTCATGGCTGCGGCGGCGGTGCCCATGAGGCCGCCGATCACGGCACCCACGCTCCACAGGGCGTGCATGGAGTTGATGATGGAGGTTCCGGCGAGGCGTTGTACTCGCAGTCCTTGCGCGTTCTGCGCTGTGTCCACGAGGGCGTCCAGCATGCCCGCGACGAACAATCCGATCCAGAACACGGCCACGAGGGGAACGGATCCGGCCACGAACACCGCGGTGGCGAGCAGGATCGAACCCACCACGGCGACGCGCGCCGTTCCGAACCTCCGCAGGATGGGGGCCGGCAGGGGGCCCGCCACCACACCTCCGATGGGGAAGGCGATTAGCGCGAACCCGTACAGGGCGTTGGACAGGTCGTACATGTCCTTGATCTCGGGCAAGCGAGGCAACAGGTTGGAGAAGATCGCGCCGTTGGTGAGGAACAGCAGGGACACCGCGATGCGCGCTCGGGTGATCCGCAGGCGGTCCATGGCCGGTGGTGGGGAAGCTGGCGTCACCCCGTCAGGCTACGGGCCGGGGAGGGTGGAGCACACTCGGGGGTGGTGTGTGCGTGAGTCCGCAGGGCCTGAATCCGCGGGGTTCGTAACATGAACATTTTGGGTGAGAAATGCGTGAAAAGTACACCCACCGGGGTGTTTGACATGTATGTCAAAAGCGCGCATTGAGTCATTCGCCCGAAATAATCGGAATCTCCCACCAAGCCAAGGCATCGTCAATATCGACATTTTGCGCCATGCAGAACGTGGATTCGTCCAGGACGCCTCCCTCCCCACGAGGCCCCTGGGGGTCGATTTAGGTTGTGCGAGACCTATGGTTAACTGAAAGAAGCCTCAGGACTGGGGCTGGACCGAGTCTCCCCGGGCCCCGGTGTGAGAACTCAAGAAGGAGTGAAGAACATGGCAGGCAACCGTTCCGTCGTCTTCCGCGGCGTGAAGAACATGCAGGTTGAGGATCTGGACTTTCCGAAGCTCCAGATGCCCAACGGCAAGAAGGCACCCCACGGTGTTGTCCTGAAGATCGTGGCTTCCAACATCTGCGGTAGTGACCTCCACATCTACCGCGGGTCCTTCCCCGCCCCGGAAGGCATGGTCATGGGGCATGAGATGACCGGGGAAGTCGTGGAAATCGGCTCTGACGTCGAGTTCCTGAAGGAAGGCGACCTGGTCTCGGTTCCCTTCAACGTGGCTTGCGGCCGCTGCCGCAACTGCCGCAACGGTCGTACCGAGGTCTGCCAGACCTGCAACCCGGACGCCGATGCCGCTGCCTACGGCTTCAACCTGGGCGGCTGGGACGGCGGACAGGCCGAGTATCTGTTTGTTCCCTATGCGGACTTCCAGCTGCTGAAGTTCCCGGACCGTGACCAGGCCATGGAGAAGATCCGCGATCTGGCGCTTCTCTCTGACATCCTCCCGACTGCCTTCCACGGCCTCATGGAGGCTGGCGCCAAGCCCGGGTCCACTGTCTACATCGCGGGGGCCGGCCCCGTGGGCCGCTGCGGCGCCGCAGCTGCGCGCCTGCTGGGGGCGTCCTGCATCATCGTCGGCGACCATGACAAGGATCGCTTGGCCCTGATGAAGCGCAACGGTTGCGAAACCATTGACCTCAACGAGGATGTCCCGCTGCAGGACCAGATTGAAAAGATCCTTGGCGAGCCGATGGTCGACTGCGCCGTGGACTACGTCGGCACCGAAGCTCACGGCATCGGCAAGGACGCGGACAAAGAGGATCCGGCCTATGCGATCAACCAGGTGATCGACGTTACCCGGGCGGGAGGCGCCACCGGCATCATCGGCATCTACGGGCCTGACCCCCTGGCGGATTCCAAGGACGAGCAGAACGGCATCTACCCGATTGAATTCGGCAACGCCTGGATCAAGTCCCCGAAGATCACCGCTGGCCAGGCGCCGATCATGCATTACAACTACGAGTTGATGCAGGCGATTCTGTGGGACCGCATGCCGTACCTGTCGGACATGCTGCAGACCAAGGTCATCAGCCTTGACGAGGCTCCTCAGGCCTACGCGGACTTCGACAACAGCTCGCAGGAGAAGTACATCATCGACCCCCACGGCATGATCGCCTCCTGATCTTGCTCACCCGGTAGTGAGGCCCTGGCAATTTGCCAGGGCCTCACTACCGCCAGGACGCGCCCCAAGCTGAGGGCGCCTTTTCGTTCTCTCCTATGGCCGGTCAGGAAAACAGCTGGCCGTGAACACGGTGCCAGGGGTTCCACAGCACCCTCCGTTGACGGCGCGTCGAGCTGGAGGAAGCGGGGGCCACCATCACCTCCGCCGAGTGGCAGATGCCCATGACCGCACTCATCGCTGTAGGCCTCATTCACGGCGAAGGTTTCCATACCGCCCCCCAGACCAGTCCCTTGGCATCTTCCGCTCAAACCCCTGAGGCATCGGAGAGCACCGGTCGGCTGCTCGAGCGCGTCCGTGAGCTGGAAACCGAGGTCCAGGAATGGCGCCGGCGCGCCGAAGTTGCTGAAGCACGAGCCGAAGAACGCCGGCGAGCTCTCGACGCCCTGCAAATCGCCAACGAAACCGAGCGCATGGCGCTGCGCATGCTCACCGGGCAGAGCTCCCACATCACGCAGGCTCCTACTACTCCAGAACCTGTTCGTCCCACCCGACGGCAGAGCCGGAAACGTCACCGGAACCCGCAGCCCCTGTGGTACCGCCCGAGCCGCGCCGCGGGTTCTTCTCCCGCATCTTCTCGGCCTAAGCCCAGCTACAGGCCCCGCCCGTGGTCCTCCCGGCCAGGACCGGGCGACAAAGATGCTGCGCCTGTTCCAACGAATGAAGCGGGGCTACCCGCTGTTGCTGCTGGGGCGCCGGGGGTTGCTTCCGAGGTGCTGGGGTGTCTCGTTCCACGACCTTGCGGATCTGCTCCCACTCCGCGCGGCGGACCGCTACCACCTCGGTCTTTTGCTCCTGCTGCTGACGCACTGTGACCACCGAGCGTTTACCCCGCCCCGCCTCACGGCGCCGCGGCGCCGTCTGCAAACCGTGCTCCAACGCCAGCCGGGTGCACGCGCTCTGGGCCGCACGCCGGTCGTTGCGCCCGTGCCACACCGTCCCCTCGTCACTGACCCGGCACACCACCACATGCACATAGTCATCAGCGTGGCGGACCATCACCCACGGGTGCTCCTCGAAACCCATGGGATGCGAGACGTCTCGTGAGCGCCTACGTGAGGGCATGACGAAAGCGCGAATTTCCGGGTTTCTTCTACCCTCGGCGATTCTCGCAACTATGTATCGTAACCCAGTGACTAGAGTTGTGTACTCATCGTTGGTTGCGAGACACTCGGGGTCGTCATGGGAAAGCTCATCGGTTATGCGCGGGTCTCGACCCGGCGGCAGGATGCCGACCGGCAGGTCGAGGACCTGCTAGCGGCCGGGGTCCGGCGGGATGACCTCTACGTCGATCAGGGGGTGTCCGGGGCCCGGGCCTCCCGGCCGAAGTTCGACAAAGCGATCGCCGCGCTGCATGAGGGGGACACCCTGGTGATCACCACCCTGGACCGGCTGGGCCGGTCCACCCAGAACATGCTCGCTTTCGCCGAGACCCTCAGAGAACGAGGTGCAGGGCTGCGGGTGCTGAGCCTGGGTGGGGGAGACGTGGACACTCACACGCCGATGGGCTCGATGGTGTTCACGGTGATGGCCGCCTTGGCCCAGATGGAGCTGGAGATCAAGCGCGAACGCATCACCGACTCCGTCGCCAAACGACGGGCCGCCGGTCAGGACCTCGGCGGCCGGCGCCCGACCTTTACCGAGTCGCAGATCCGCAGTGCCGCCCACCTGGTCGAGTCCGGCCAGCCCGCCACACAGGTCGCCCGCGATCTGGGCATCTCCCGAGCCACCCTCTACCGACGCATCCGCGACCTACCCGCTGCAACGTAGCGCTCTTGACACAGCCCCTCGTCTGCAAGCGGCAACATGGGGGGCATCCAGACTTATGCCATACATCGGTGCCATGCCAGAAGACTGGAAGACAGGTGCCAAGGTGGGGACGATACTGCCGTCTACTGGCGCCGACTTCTGCGGGCGACTTGGGTGATTGTGACCCTAGCCCCTTTCATTTTGCCCTGTCAGGTGGCGCGGCGGCGATGACGCCAAGCTGCGATGCCGGCCAGGACGGCAGCGACGGCGAGGAAGGGCAGGCCGAGCCGCCAGACCTCTCCCTCGACCTGCGTGGCCAGGCCGATGCAGGAGACGAGACCGGCGACCGGCAAGAAGGACGGGACGCGGAAATGGCGGTGCTGAACGGCATCGCGGCGCAGCACCAGGACGGCGGTGTTGACCGCGGCAAACACCACGAGCAGCAGCAGGACCATGGTGCTGGCGAGAATCTCGAGCGTCCCAGTGAGGGAAAGAACCAGGGAGAGGCCGGTGGTGACGATGATGGCCACCCACGGTGTCCGACGGCGGGGCAGTAGCCGGGCCAGCCCTGCTGGCAGAAGTCCGTCGCGGGCCATGCCGTAGGCCAGGCGGGAGGACATGATGCCGGTCAGCAGGGCGCCGTTGGCCACTGCCACCAGGGCTATGAGGCTGAAGACCACCGGAGGGATGATGCCCGCGGCGGTGACGACCTGCAGCAGAGGAGCGCTGCTCTCGGCCAGGTCAGCCGTCGGGACGACCGCCGAGGCCGCGACCCCCACCAGTGCGTAGACAACGCCGGCGACGATGAGAGCGCCGAAAAGCGCCCGGGGGTAGGACCGGGCCGGATCCTTGGTCTCCTCGGCGATGTTCACACTGGTCTCGAAGCCCACATAGGAATAGAAGGCCAGCACGGAACCGGCGAAGACGGCGGCGAGTGGGCCGTTCTCAGATGTCCCCAGCTCGGTCAACCGACTAAGGTCGCCGTCACCCCGGGCCACCACGATCGCGCCGAGGACAATGACCAGGAGCAGGCCGGAGACCTCGATGATCGTGGCCACCCGGTTGGCGCCCATCGACTCCGAGATGCCCCGCGCGTTCAGTGCTGCGAGCAGACCCAGGAAAACGACCACGACCAAGGTTGTGGGGAGGGTGATGAACTCTGTCAGGTAGTCACCTGCGAAGCCCAGGGCCAGCGCCCCCACTGAGATGATGCCCGCCGAGAGCATGCAGAACCCCACCAGGAAGCCGACGAACGGACCGAAGGCCCGGGTGGCGTAATGGGATGACCCGCCGGCCCTCGGATACTTGGTGGCGAGTTCGGCATAGGAACCGGCGGTGAGCAACGCGAGAACGAGGGCCACCACGAGCGGCACCCAGACGGCGCCTCCCGCGATCCCGGCGATCTCACCGGCCAATACGTACACGCCGGCACCGAGCACGTCACCGAGGATGAACAGGAACAGGCCCGCAGTGGTGACCGTACGGCGCAGACCCCGCCCTTGGGCGCTGGTAGAGGTTGATGACATGAAGCAACAGTAGACCCGGCTGGCCGCCAGGGTACTCAGTTTGCTCAGACCCGCTCCGATACCAGCAGAAGAGTTGAGTCCTGACTGGACGCTCGAGATCCTCGGCACCACCGTTCTGCACCAGGGTATGGATTAGCTGCCCAGGACGATGGTGGATACGAACATCTCTACCCCGCCGGCCAGTTATGTCGACCAGACGTCGGGTCCGTCGATGGATTCGGAGTCGCCCGGCTCGCCCCACTGTTGGAGTCGACTCCGACACAGAGTCGGCTCAGACGGGGAAATACTGCAGTTGGTTAGCCCTTGGGGTGAGGCAGTGCGGCAGTTACCGTGAGTCGAGTCAGGCCGATACGCGGGGAGGGAACACCCTGCCCGCCTAGAGAAGGAGACGCAGTATGTTCATTCATCAGCAGAAGCTCCAGTACAACTCCAGACCGGAGAAGCCTGATGCGGTGTATGCGCGCAAGCTTCAGGAGGTGATCGGGGGCCAGTATGGGGAGATCACGGTGGCGATGCAGTACAGCTTCCAGGCGTGGAACGCGCACATTCCCGGCAAGTACCGTGACCTGTTGTTCAGCACGGCGGCGGAGGAGTTCGGCCACGTGGAGATGCTGGCCACCATGGTGGCCCAGCTGCTGGAGAAGGCGCCGTTGGGTATCACCGAGGATGCCGTCCAGGATGATCCGGCCGTGGCCGCGGTGATCGGCGGGACGGATATGCAGCAGGCGATCGTCTCCGGTGCCGGGGCGCGGCCGGTGGACAGCATGGGCAATCCGTGGACTGCCGGGTATGTCACCGCCAGCGGCAACCTGCTGGCGGACATGACCTCGAACGTGAATGCGGAGATGCAGGGCCGGACCCAGGTGGCGCGGCTGTATCACATGACCGACGATCCGGGGATCCGGGACCTGTTGTCCTTCCTGCTGGCCCGGGACACCATGCACCAGAACCAGTGGGTCGCGGCGGTGCGTGAGTTGCAGGCGGACGGTCTGGAGGAGATGCCGGTGCCGAGCAACTTCCCACAGTCCAAGGAGGCCAGCGAGCACGCCTACACCGCCTACAACTTCTCGGACGGGGAGGCGATGGAGCAGGGATCGTGGGCCTCGGGCCCGACCCCGGACGGCAAGGCCGAGTTCTCCTATCAGCCCGAGCCGATGCCGGGAGTGCCGATGCCGCCTCCCACCCATCCCGATGCCCGGTTCTACGGCACCACGGAGCTGCCGAACATCGTCGAGAAGGCCGCTGGAACCATTCAGGACAAACTCAACAAGGAATAGGCCCGCGGGCGACCTTCGACGGTGTCCCCGGTCGCATCCGGCTGATACCCTCGCGTTCACCCACCCCGCATGTATCAACACATCTACAACCTCTGAAGGCTGCAATGATCAAGTGGCTTCACAGCATGGGAATCAAGTCCGAGTACGCCTACGCGGCCGGTTTCGGCTCCATCGGGATGACGTTCGCGTCCTGGCTCGCCTCGCGCGGCAAGCCCGATGACTCACGGGCACAGTCCGACCGCTGGGGCATCTTCGTCGGCCAGTGGGCACCGACCTTCCTGGCTGTCGGGATCGCCCTGCGGCTGGAAGAGCAGAAGTCTTTGACCATGAAGAAGTGACTCCCTAAGTCACTAGCGCAGGAAGAGCCCGGGGCCGGTCGGTCCCGGGCTCCTCGTGTCGCAGGCCGGAGAAGAGATGATTCGTTCCCGAGATCACGGAGACACTTCATGAGCGCCCCGAGCGGGGCGCCTCCTACCAGTGCCGCACCGCCTACATCTACGCCACCACGGAGAAGGGTGCCAAAACCCTCCGCGCGGAGCTGGATGCCGCGCAGACCGCCGATCCGTCCGTGGCTTGGACGGCCGCGATACGCGGGATCTCTACAACCTGGTGGAGGAGATCGCCCAGAAGGGTGCAGCGGTCGGGTTCGTTTCGGAGCGGATCACCGTGGACTGCCACGGCGCGTCTCCACTAGATTCGTTGATGCTGGGAATCCTTGCGGCCTTCGCGGAGTTTGAGCGGCGCAGGATCAAAGAGCGACAGGCTGAGGGGATAGCGATCGCGAAGGCTAGCGGGAAGTATGCGCAGACTCCCAAGCTGTCGGCAGACGACGTAGAGCAGGCGCGGGCCATGGTCGACATGGGGATCCCCAAAACCGAAGTGGCTGCGCGGTTCAAGGCCGCCAGACGTTCTATACAGCCCTTGGGACTGCTGCACGAATAGGTGACATCTGATCTGTGACGCTGTGAGGCATCGCTAGAAGAATGAACACCGCGCCCAAGCCCCATCCCCAGGAGTTCCGCGACGACGTCGTGAACGCCCCAGGGGGCAGGACAAGGGGCAACGGCGTCCACCAGATGGACTTACCCGCTGGCCTCACCGGATGCCAAAGCGAGGTAGCGGTATACAGTAGCCCGGCTGACCCCGAGCAGCTTGGCGATCTCTGGCGGCGTGAGTCCCGCATGCCGGTACTGGCCAGCCTGGCGAACCCTTTCCGTCTCTGGGGTGACTGCCGGCCGACCACCTCTACGGCCGCGGGCCGCGGCCGCGGCCAACCCGGCCTTGGTGCGTTCGGCAAGTTGGTCGCGTTCGAGCTGCGCGAAAGCGGACATCACTGTGAGCATTGCCTTGCCCATCGGCCCGGTGGTTGCGATCCCCTCGGTAAGGGACCGGAAGTTGATGCCCTGGGACTCGAGCCGGTCAATCAGCTCAAGCAGCTGACGGGTGTTGCGTCCCAGCCGGTCGAGTTTCCACACCACGACCTCGTCCCCGGCGCGGGCGTGCTCGAGCAGCTTGTCGAGCTGGGGGCGCTTGGCCTTGGTCCCACTGACCCCATGGTCGGTGTAGACCTTCTGGCATCCCGCGTCCTTCAGGGCGCGGGTCTGTAGGTCCGCGTTCTGCTCGACAGTGCTCACGCGCGCGTATCCCAGGCTTGCCATCCGGTCCTCGTCTCAATAACTCGACTGTTTTCGGTTTGTTGAGACGATAGCAAATGAGACAGGCAAATGAGACAAAAGGGCACGGTTGTGGCGTTGGTGGGTTGCGTGTGGAGTTCGCCGGTAGGTGGCGTGCTTCTAGTTGTTGTGGGTCATGAGGTTCTTGTCGCGGGTGCGTCGATGAGATGAGGAACGGGCTCCTCGCCACAGGATGGAAGTTCCTACACCGTCCGTCCGTACGAGAGAGCCCGTTCATGACCCACCGTAATGCACCCCTGACCCCGACCGGCCGGCTGCGCATGGTGGCCCGTCACCTCGAGGACGGGATCCCCAAGGCCCACGTCGCCGCCGAATTCCACGTCAGCCGTCCGACGGTGTCCACCTGGGTGGCCCGCTACCTCGAAGACGGCGAGGATGGCCTGGCCGACCGGCCCTGCACCCCTGTCGGGAGTCCGTTCCGCACGGCCCCGGAGGTGGTGGAGCGCATCGACGCCCTGCGCCGGGGCCGGAAGTGGTCGGCCCGGCGCATCTGGCACCACCTGAGCGCCGGCGGCTACGACAACGACCCCCAGGACGAGAAGGGCCCCGGGCCCTTCCACGCCCCCGTGACCATCGCGCTGCGCACCGTGGGCCGGTGGCTGGCCCGGCTGGGGATCTCCCGGTTGCGCGACCTCACCCCGGACGGAGAGGACTCCCGCCGGGTCCCGCGGCGAATCACCGCGCACTGGCCCGGGCACATGGTCCACCTGGATGTGAAGAAGGTCGGCAGGATTCCCTACGGCGGCGGGTGGCGTGCCCACGGCCGCGGCACGACCAAGGCCCTGGCAGCCAAACGCGGTCCCGGGGCCAGGATCGGCTACACCTACCTGCACACCGCCATCGACGGGTTCTCGCGCCTGGCCTACACCGAGGCCCTCGACGACGAGAAGGCCACCACCACGATCGGGTTCTTCGCCCGGGCGAGGGCGTTCTTCGCCGCTCACGGGATCGAGCGGGTCCACCGGGTGGTCACCGACAACGGCGCCAACTACCGAGCCAAGGACTTCACCCGCACCGTTGAGGCCCTGGCCTCGAAGCACCAGCGGATCCGCCCCTACATCCCGAGGTACAACGGCAAGGTGGAGCGGTACAACCGGTTGCTCGTCGACGAGGTCCTCTACACCCGGACCTACGCCACCGAGCACGACCGCCGGACCGCGATCGGGACCTGGGTCAATCACTATAATTACCACCGCCCGCACACTGCCTGCGGCGAGAAGCCCCCGGCCTCACGCGTCCCGGCCCGTGTCAATAACGTCATGCCCTCTTACATCTAGGGAAAAAGCCATGTTGTTGACGCGTGCCGGGGTTCATGAAGCCGGGAAGCCGGTGGGGCGCCGAATGCTGTGGGCGTACGGTGGAATCAGAACGACGTGATCCGGTGATCAGGTGAGCGACCCATCCCTGGTACCGTCGCGCCCACTTGGCTAGAAGGGAACGGCATGAGCACCCCCTCCCACGGCGAGGACCTGCAGGGGTCGCCGGCGCGGATGTCCCCGGATGCTACCCCGGTGTCTGCTCGGCGGCGGATCCCGTTGCGGTCGACCTGCGCGCAGCCCCACGCCTGTCCGGCGCCGGTGCGGATGCGGGTGCTGTCCCGGACACCGATGTTCGCCGGGCTGGTCGAGGAGCAGCTGGCCGACATCGACCGGAGGATGACCTCCCTGTCCTGGGCTGAGGGGGACGCGCTCCACGTCGAGGGCGCACCGGCTGAGCACCTCTACCTCGTAGCCGCGGGACGGGCCAAGGCTTACCGGACCGCCCCGAATGGGCAAGAGGTCGTGGTGGAGCTACTGGGGCCGGGAGACCTGTTCGGCGGGCTGCGCACCCTCGGCCAGGAAGCCTACGCCGAGACTGTCGAGGCTTTGACCACCGTGTGCGCCCTGCGGATCGGCGACGATGCGTTCCGCCAGATCCTCGGCGAGCACCCAGAGGTGGGGCTGCGGGTGCTCGAGGACACCACAGCGCTGCTCGCCCAGGCCCGCGCCGACGTCACCCGGCAGTCCACGGGCACCGTGGCCGAGCGACTGGCGGCGGTCCTGCTGCGCCTGGCGGAGAAGTTCGGGGAGCCCGCCCGCGAGGGCGGGACCTTGATCGAGCTGCCGCTGTCGCGGGCGGATCTGGCGGGGATGACCGGGTCGACCCCGGAGTCCGTCTCCCGGGTGATGAGCCGGTGGCGCAAGGACGGTGTCATCGACGCCGGCCGCCGCTGGACTGCCGTGCGTGACCCGCGCTGGCTGGCGGAGATCGCCGGAGCGGAGGCCTGACCCCCGAGCTTCGCGGTTGATTGACGCCCGTCATGGTCCGAGGACCCGGTCCTTCGTAGGTTGGAGACACACCCGATGAGGTGAGTACTCCACAACAGGGAGAGGAACCATCACCATGACCACCACCACAGCCACCACCACTCACACGGTCCTGCGCGCCGAGGGCTTCTCCTGCCCCTCCTGCGTGGCCAAGATCGAGAAGCGCGTCGGGCGTCTGAAGGGCGTCGACGCGGTGAAGGTCCACTTCGCTTCGGCCCGCATCGAGGTCGACCACGACCCTGCCCACGTGAGTGTGGAGGACATCGTCGCCGCTGTTGCCAAGGCCGGCTACACCGCCCGCCCCGCCGCCTTCTGACCCGCCGCACCCACAGCCCGCGCCGCTGCCGGGACCTCCCCAGGAGGTCACGGCAGCGGCGCTCTTCGTTGCCCGCCGAGCCGGCGCTCATTGGCCCTTCCTGCGATCGTGCGGTTGATTGATCCCCGACATGTTCGGGTCCGTGGGCTGTGCGTAGCGTCGTGAACAAGCTCCCATCAGGGGCGAGAACGGTTACCAGGAAGGACGGACATCATGAACAGGGTGCAGAGGTGGATTTACGGCCGGTGGGCGATCCCCGCGGTTGCGGGGGTGCTGATCCTTGCCTCGTTCGCAGCGTCCGAGGTTGCTGGCTCGGTCCTGTGGGCGGATGTGCTCATGCTCGCCGCCGCCGTCGTCGCCGGCTACCAGATCGTGGTCAAGGCCGTGCGGGCGTTGGCCGCCCGCATGGTCGGGATCGACCTGCTGGTGGCGGTCGCCGCGATCGGGGCGGTCATCATCGGCAACTACTGGGAGGCCGCCGCGGTGACCTTCCTCTTCGCGGTCGGTCACGCCCTGGAGTCGGCGACCCTGAACAAGACCCGCTCGGCACTGGCCGAGCTCGTCGCGGTCGCCCCGGACACCGCCGTCGTACTCCGTGACGGGGAACAGGTCGAGGTCACGGCCACGGGCGTGGCCATGGGCGAGATCGTGCTGGTCAAGAACGGGGCCAAGGTTCCCGTCGACGGCCAGGTCGTGGCCGGCACCGGTGCCGTGGACGAGGCCTCCATCACCGGCGAGTCCATCCCGGTGGAGAAGGCCAAGGGCGACCAGGTCTTCGCCGGCACCGTCTCCCGCGGCGGGTTCCTGCAGGTGCTGGCCACCGGCATCGGCGCGGACACCACCCTGGCCCGCATCATCCACCGGGTCGAGGAGGCCCAGGACGCCAAGGCGAGGACCCAGGCCTTCATCGACCGGTTCTCCGCCTGGTACACCCCCGCGATCATGGTCCTGGCCCTGGTGGCCGGACTGGTCACCGGCGACGTGGTGCTCGCGCTGACCCTGCTGGTCATCGGCTGCCCCGGTGCCCTGGTCATCTCCATCCCGGTCGCCATCGTGGCCGGCATCGGCCGGGCCGCCAAGAACGGCATCCTCATCAAGGGCGGGGAGTTCCTGGAGACCTCTGCGAAGATCACCGCCGTGGCGGTGGACAAGACCGGCACGCTCACTGAGGGCCGCCCGCAGCTGACCGACGTCGTGGTCCTCGACCCCGCCCTGGACCGCGCCGACGTGCTGCGCTGGGCCGCGGCCGCCGAGGCCGGCTCCGAGCACCCGCTCGCCCGTCCGATCCTCGAGGCCGCCGCAGCCGAGGGAGTGGGCGCCTCCGGGATCCCCGAGGGGATCGACCCGGTCCCGGGCAAGGGCATCGTCGCCACCACCACCGGCGGTGTGCGGGTGCTCATCGGCAACGCCGCGCTGCTGGAGCAGCACGGCATTCCCGACACCGGTGCCGTGCGCACGGCCGAGGAGATGGCCGCGGCCGGGCGGACCCCGATGATCGTGGCCGTCGACGACGCCGTGGCGGGGGTCATCGCCGTGGCCGACCAGGTCCGCACCGACGCCGCCGAGATGGTCGCCCGGCTCCACGAGGCCGGGGTGGACAAGGTCGTCATGCTCACCGGTGACGCCCCGCTCGTGGCCCGGGCCATCGGCAGCGTCACCGGCGTCGACGAGATCCACGCCGGCCTGCTGCCCGAGGACAAGCTCGACGCCGTGGCGGCCCTGCAGCGGGAGGGCCACGTCGTGGCCATGGTCGGCGACGGCGTCAACGACGCCCCCGCCCTGGCGACCGCGGACATCGGGGTGGCCATGGGCGCGGCCGGCTCGGCCGTGGCCGTGGAGACCGCCGACATCGCCCTGATGGGCGACAACCTGCTGAAGCTGCCCGAGGCGATCGGGCTGGCCAAGCGCACCGTGGGCGTCATGCACCAGAACATCACCGTCGCCCTGATCACGGTGGTGCTGCTGCTGGCCGGGGTCTTCGCCGGCGGGGTCACGATGTCGATCGGGATGCTCGTCCACGAGGCCTCCGTGCTGATCGTCATCGCCAACGCCATGCGCCTGCTGCGCCGCACCCAGGACACCACCCCCACCCGCACCACCACACCGGCCGTCCCGACCACGAACCGGGTGACCTCCCGGTCCTAGGACACCACCGTGGCGGGCGGCCCCACCCCAGGACCGCCCGCCACGGGGCGGAACGCACCACCAGTCCTGCCCGGCCCCGGGCAGAAAAACCACCATCACTGCAGGAGGAACATCATGAGCGCGCAAGAGCACTTCACCATCGAGGGCAACATTGAGCACTTCACCATCGCCGACATCGCCGGCCGCAACCCCGACTTCCGCCGGGTGCTGTGGACCGGCCAACACTCCCAGATCGTGATCATGACCATCCCCGCCGGTGGTGAGATCGGTGAGGAGGTTCACGAGCACACCGATCAGATCCTCACCTTCGTCGCCGGCACCGGGGAAGCCGACCTGAACGGGCACACGCATCCGATCGAGGCCGGTGACCAGTGCGCGGTCCCGGCCGGGGCCCGGCACAACTTCCGCAACACCGGGGATGAGCCCCTGGTGCTCTACACCGTCTACAGCCCACCCGAGCACGCCGCCGAAGCCGCCTACGCCACCAAGGAGGAGGCGGACGCGGCCGAGGCCGCCGGCCGGGACGAATCCCCGACCACCTGAGCCCGCACCCGTCCACACCTTCTAGAGAAGAAACGAGGAAGACCATGTCCACGGTCTACGTGTTCACCGACTTCGGCGGTCCTGAGACCCAACAGCTCCTCGATCGGCCCGCCCCGCAGCCTGGCCCGGGCGAGCTGGCCGTGGAGGTTCGGGCCGCCGGGGTGAACCCCGTCGACTGGAAGATCCGCTCCGGGGCACTGGGGCGGGACCGGGAGCTGCCGGCCCCGATGGGCCGGGAGGTCTCCGGCGTCGTGACCGATCTCGGGGAAGGCGTGGAGGGTTTCGCGGTCGGTGACGAGGTCCTCGGCCCCGTCGCCGACGGCCACGGCGGGTTCGCCGAGCACACCCTCGTGCGGGCGGCCGAGGCGGTGGCCAAGCCCGAGGAGATCTCCTTCGCCGACGCGGCGACCATCCCGGTGGCTGCGGCCACCGCCTATGACGCCACCCACCAGATCGAACTCGACCCCGGCCAGAGGCTGCTGATCCTCGGCGCCGGCGGCGGGGTGGGACTGATGGCCGCCCAGATCGGGTCCGTCCACCAGTTCACCGTCATCGGGGTCGCCAGCCAGTCCAAGCGCAAGATCGTCGAATCCACTGGGGCGACCTTCGTTCCCTCCGGGAAGGGCGTGGCCGACCGCGTCCGCGAGGTCGCCCCCGAGGGGGTGGACCTTATCGTCGACCTCGTCGGAGGTGAGGCCCTGCGCGAGGTTGTTGGTCTGGTTGCCGATCCGACCAGGATCATCTCCGCGGCCGACGCCACGACCGCCACAGAACTGGGCGGGGCGGCACTGGAACGCACCCAGGAGGCGATGGAAAAGATCACCGAGGTCATCGAATACGGACTCGTCGATCCCCACGTCACCGCCTGCTACCCCCTGACAGAAGCAGGACGGGCGATCGCCGAGGTCGAGACCGGCCACGCCACCGGCAAGATCGTCCTCGAACCCACCCCGTGTGCTGATCCTGGGCACGCCCGGAGCCTCGTGCGGTGAGAACAAGGGCGCCGGTGTGGCGGCCCCAGCCCATTGACGGGGGCCGCCACACCAGCACCTGTCGAACCATCTTGAGGCGGGGCGCGAGAGAGCCGGTCTAACATACGGAAGGAACATCCCATGCGCCAGAAGACCAGTCCGACCACGAGCCCCCGCATCGCCACGGCGACGCGCACCAGCGTCGAACCCGTCCAGCTCCAGCAGCTGATCAAGAACGCGGAAACAGCCGCCGCCCAGTACGACCGGGACGAAGCGAGGGTCGAAGGGTGGGCACGCGATTCCTTCCCCGCCTCCGACCCGCCCCAGAACTACTAGACCCCAGGGGTTGACTGCTCGGGCGTCCCGAGGAGCTACGGGTGCTCGGCCCCGGCCGGGGAGAGGCAGATGCCTCCACCCCGACACAGGGTCGGTGTTCCCGCCAGGGCGGGAGGCGTCACCGCAGGCGCAGCGGGGCGGTGGCGAAACCGCCGACCGGTGGCAGTTCGCGTTGCCGCGGCCGGTCCGGGTCGGGTTCGATCGCGGCCGTCGCCGCCAGGGCGGCGCGGGTCAGTGCCCGCAGCTCGAGGGTCGCCAGGGGCCTGCCGGGGCACACATGCTTGCCGATCCCGTACACCAGGTTGTACGGGGCGTTGCCGACCGGGTCGAACGCCTCCGGGTCGCCGAAGATCCGCGGGTCACGGTTGGCGGAGGTCCAGTTCAGGAGCACCCGGTTACCAGCGGCCAGTTCTCGACCACCGACTGTGACGGGTTCCGTCGTGATGCGGCGGTTGGCGACGAACGGGTCGTCGATCCGCAGGATCTCGTCGAGGATCGCGTCGAACTCCCGGTCGGACACCTCCGAACGCAGCCGGTCCTGCAACTCGGGATGGTCGGCCAGATAAGTCAGTACCACGCCGGTGCACAACGCCATTGATCCCAGGTCCCCGCCGGTCCAATTGCGCAGGATCGAGACGATCTCCTCGTCGGTGAGCTCCCGCCCATCAACCCGGGCACGCACGAGCTCGGTGGTCACGTCATCGGGCGCGTCGTCGCCGGCCTCACGGCGGACGTCGGTCAGGGACCGGATGATGGCGTCGAAGCGCTGGGCGACCTCCGCGGTGCGAGAAGCGTCTCGGGAGCGGGTGGCGGCATGGTTGTCCTGCATCCACTGCAGCAGATCCTCCTCCAGGCCTGTAGGCCACCCCAGCCAGGCCGTCTGTGCCCGCACCGCGAAGCGGGAGCCGATCTCGACGGCGTCGATCGGGCTGGGGACCTCGAGCTGGCCCACCAGGTCGGTGGCGACCCGCTGCACCACCGGCTCCAGGGCGCTCATCCGCTCAGGGGTGAAGTACCGCTCCACGAGGGCGCGGAAGGCCGTGTGGGTAGGACCGTCAAGACCGTTGGGCACCTGGAGGTGACGGGAGACCGCGTTGGAGAAGCTCTCGTGGTCCAGCGCGGCGGCGGTGACGTCAGCGTGGGTGAACAGCGTCCAAGCACCACTGGTGTCGCGGGCTACGGGACAGCGTGAGCGCAGCTCGTCGTAGGCGGCCACGGGGTTGCGACGGACCTGCGGGCCCCGCGGGTTCCAATCGGACTGGACGGGATCCGTGGCAGGCTCCGGCGCCACCACGGGACCAGTGACCGGGTCCGTGTCGGGGATGATCTCGTCGCTCGGCATGTGCTCCGTCATGCTTCCATCCTGGCATGGGCCATCTGAGTCAGGAACTCCCTCCCAGTACATGTGAGGCAGTTCACTGGGCAACTACACCTTTCGGCTACCTCAGGGACTCTCCTCCTGCCAAACCCAGGATGCTTCACTACAACCATGTCTCAGCCTGGAGGGCTTACCGGATTCCGTGCCAGTGGCTACGTTGGAGTGGGACCTCGGAAGGAGAGTGCGATGAAGGCAGTTCTGTTTTACGGCAAGGAAGACCTGCGCATTGAGCAGATCGAGGAGCCTCAGCTACGGCCGGGCACGGTGAAGATCAAGCCTGCATACAACGGAATCTGCGGCAGTGATCTGCACCTGTACGAGGACGGGCCGATTCCACCGGCTCCAACAGCCGAGAAGCCGCACCCCATCTCCGGTGAAACCCTCCCCGTGGTCCTGGGCCATGAGTTCTCGGGAGTGGTGGAAGAGCTCGGGGATGACGTTGAGGGTTTGTCGGTTGGTGATTCTGTGGTGGTGGAACCGCTGATGGTGGACGGGACGTGTCCGGCTTGCCAGAAGGGTGCCTACAACCTCTGCGAGAAAATGGGCTTTATCGGCATTTCCGGCCGCGGTGGCGGGCTCAGTGAGCACATCGTCGTCGAGCGGTGCTGGGTGCACCCTGTCGGTGAGATGCCTCTGGATCAGGCCGCGATGATCGAGCCGTTGTCTGTGGCCGTTCACACGGTCAAGCACGCTAGGGCTCAAAGCGGTCAGACTGCGGTCATCGGTGGGGCCGGACCGATCGGCCTGCTCGTGGCTGCCGTCTTGAAAGCCCAGGGCGTGAAGACCATCGTCAGTGAGGTGTCGAAGGGTCGCCGTGAGATGGCCGCTTCGACCGGGGTCGCCGACGTTGTCGTTGACCCCACGAGTGAGGATTTGAATGCAGTGGTCGCCTCCCACACCGGTGGGGCTGGGGCTGAGTTGGCGTTCGACGCCGCAGGTGTTGGTGTTGTGATGGACCAGCTGCTGGAGGTGCTGGGCGCCGGAGGGCGGCTGGAAGTCGTGGCAATCCACTCGAAGCCGGTTCAACTCGATATCACGGCGCAGTTGACCATGCAGGACCGCGAGATGGGCAGCTCGGTCGGATACGCGAATGATCACGCTGATGCGATCGAGCTGGTCCAAAGAGGCAAGGTGAACCTGGAACCGTTCATCACCAGCCGCATCCGCGCGGACCAGATCATCGAGGAAGGATTCAAGCGGCTCATCACGAACAAAGACAGCGAGGTAAAGATCCTGGTCTCGATGAGCTAATCAGGGCCGCGGCAAAATCGTGTCTTACTACTACAGCCGCGCGCGTGAAGGGGTTAGTCCCGGGGACCGTAGGCCCATCAGGTGACATGTGATCTGACATGTTCACGGAGGGGCGGGGATATGGAGAGGTACCCGGGATGAAGGTCGGATGGGCAGCCTGCAAGGAAAGTCTTTACATAAGGCCGGTTATCGGCCCCGAGGCGGGAGCTTTTGAAGGGGATGTGCACCCCGATCTCAGCCCCTTGGTAACCCATGTCGGCTAAAGTCGGCAAACCCTTGGCGGCGACCGGGTACAGGGCGCCCGAGCAGTGGGCCCGGGCTGCGGTGATGTCGTGGGTGGAGCCGGGTTCTACTGGAGAGGTCCACAGCGGGAAGCCGGTGGGGGCGGCGATGACTGGGACATTATCGCCGAATCTCTTGTGCTGGCCCGAGTACCAGGCGTGATTACCGGCCTCCGTTCGTTCGGCGACCCGATCGGTGGGGATCAACGTGCCATCAAGCGTCACATAGGGCAGATGATCGTCCTGTGCCTTGGCCAGGGCCTCGTGCAGCTCGGCAGCCTGGGCGGCCGCCTTCACCCAGCAGGACGTAACCAACCACTACCGCGCCGGCGCGTGAAAACGCCCATGAAAAACCCCGCGCCCACCTGGTCAGCGGTGACGCGGGGCGCCCGCTCCCGGACCCGTACGCCCGGGAGTGGGAGTCTCAGTTCCCGTCGGCGGGGGACGGTGTGGCGGATCCCGTGGGGGATGCCGTGGCCGCATCCGTTGCACGGTCGATGGGCTGTTTCGACTCCGTCGCCCGCTCGGAAGACCGAGGCGCCTCCCCGTACTCGCGAGCCACTTCGTCCGACCCCTGGCTCCACTCCCGCATGTAGGAGTAGTCATTGACGCCCACCGGCGTACCCGACACGAACAAGCACGGCCGGCCCTCGGGGGCTGCGGCGCACACCGTGTCCGCGCTGACCTCGGACGGCCGCGCGGCGTCGTCGCCCGCAGAGTCCGGAGAGGTGGGCGCACCCGAGGAACGAGCCCCACCCGGCCGTTCGTTGGATCCCGGCGTCGTGGTCACGGGGTGCCGCGGGTCCGCGACGTCGCGCTGGCTGTCCTGCGGGTACCAGTAGTCGGCGGCGGGCATCGAGATCCCATAGACCCCGCTGGTCGCGGTGACCGAGGTGCGCTGAGGAGCCGTGCCCCGCACGTTCACGAGCGCCCCGCCCTGGTTGGTGTGTGCGTCCAACCGGTTCTTCACGCTGACCCCGTCCAGGAGCACCTGACCCGTGGTGGCGTGGGCGTCGAACACAGCGGCCTCCACGTCCGTGGCGCTGATGGACCCCAGATCGGCCCTCGCCCGCACGTCCCGGTACGTGCCGTTCACGTGCACCGCTCCCGTGCCGCTCTTGAGGTCGAGCGAGGTGCGCGGGCCGTCCTGAGGAACGGTGATACTGACGCTCTGCACGCCGGAACCCCATTGAGAGGGCCGGTCGGGCACATCCAGCTGCAGCACGCCGTCGCGAACGGACGGGATGATGCCGCGCTCGGACAAGGACCATCCGGATTCGTGCCACTGCACTTGGACACGATCAACGGTCGGGCTCGTGTTCACGCTGACCATGCCCGAGGGGGCGTCGATCCGGATCCGTTCCACGTCCGACGACGCCGTCCACGAACCGTCCCGCTCCTGCGTCATGGCCACCGCGGTGGCGGTTCCGGCCCCGCCGAGCAGCAGGGCGAGGGCACCCACACCGCCCACCACGGCGGTCGCGGTGTTCCAGGCGCGGCGCTCACCGCGCCCCACGGGACGGTCGTTCCGAGGATCAGGCAGGTCCCGGGGGTCGGCACCATTCCGCGGGTCGGAACCATGACGGGGATCGGACCCATGACGGGGGCCGGCTGCGTTGTGAGGATCGGGCGTGGGATGCGAGGGATTCTGATTGCTCATGAGATGTCCTAAAGAGAGTGGTCCGAGTAGCCCAGGTACTTGAGAACGGCCAGAACCCTGCGGTTGCCGGTCTCGGAGGTGACGCCCAACTTGGCGAAGATCGAGCCGATATGTTTCTCCACGGCCGATTCGGTGAGGTAGAGATTCGCGGCAATGGATGCGTTGGACAGCCCCTGCGCCATGAGCGACAGGACCTCACGTTCGCGCGGTGACAGCAGTTCCATGTCCTCCCGGCGCCGCGAGCGCACCAGGATCTGGGTGAGCACCTCCGGGTCCAGCACGGTCCCGCCCGAGCCCACGGTCTGCACGGATTCCAGGAACTGGTCCACGTCCGCCACGCGGTCCTTGAGCAGGTAGCCCAGCCCCTCCCGGCGGGACGCGATGAGCTCGGACGCGTAGCGCTCCTCCACGTACTGGGACAGCACCAGCACGGCCACGCCGGGGTGGCTCGAGCGGATCAGCACCGCGGCGCGGATCCCCTCGTCGGTGAAGGTGGGTGGCAGTCGTACGTCCACGAGCGCGAAGTCCGGCCGGTGTTCCTCCACGGCCCGCACGAGTCCCTCGGCGGTATCCGTCTCGGCCACGATCTCGTGCCCCGCGTCCGTGAGCAGGCGGACCAGTCCGGCGCGCAGCAGCACGGCGTCCTCGGCGATCACGATGCGCATCTCAGTTCCCCCGTCCGTGCTGCCCGGCGGGCGACGACGCCACTCCGCCCGTTCCCGCCCCCGCCGCACCGTGCGCGGTAGGACCGGTTCCGGGCGCGGTGTGGACCCCGTCGGCGTGGCCGGGGTGAGGGGGGTATGCGGTGCCGGACGCGCGCGGGGCGCTGTGCGTCGTCGTCGGAGGGACACCCGTGAGGGGCAGCTCCACGATGACCTCGGTGGGCCCGCCTGCGGGCGAGTTCACGAAGAACCTGCCCCCGGCCGAGCGGATCCGGTCCTGGATCCCGGAGAGCCCGCCCCCGGGGACCACACGGGCGCCGCCGCGGCCGAAGTCGCGCACACCGGCGACCACGATGTTCGTGCCCGGTGTGGCGCCGTCCTGGATGGACACTGCGACGTCCGCAGAGCGCGCCCCCGAGTACTTGATCGCGTTGCTGAGGCTCTCGGAGACCGCGAAGTAGATGGCCGCCTCCGTGCGCGGCTGCAACCGGGGGACGTTCACGGAGACGTCCACGGGGAAGGGTGCCTGGGCGGCGACGGCGGACAGAGCGGCGTCGAGCCCCCGATCCTCCAGCACGGCGGGGTGGAACCCGCGGGCGAGCCGGCGCAGCTCGGTGATCGCGGCCTTGGTGGTGCTGTGCGCCTCCGCCACGAGCTCCTTGGCCGCGGCGGGATCCGTGTCGATGCGCGAACCGGCCATCGAGAGGTTCATGGCGACCGAGACCAACTGGGGCTGGACGCCGTCGTGCAGATCGCGTTCGATGCGCGAGCGCTCGGTCTCCGCACCGCGTACCGCGGACTCCTTGGCGGCGGTCTCGTACTCGGCGAGGCGCTGCAGCTCGTCCGCTTCACGGCGCAGTCGCGCGGCCTCGCTCAGCCGCAACAGCCCAGCGGACAGACCGCGGTGAGCCAAGGTGAGCAGCACCGCGAGCATGATGCTCAGCAGCACGCCCGCGACACCCAGCATCGGGAGCGTCCAGCGCGGGGTGCTCTGCAGCGCGGGCCACAGCACCGAGGACTCGGAGGCGAACCACGGCGCGAAGGTCAGCACGAGGGCCGCGCTACCCACCACGAAGGGCAACAGCATGAGCCAGCCCAGCGCGCACGTGAGCGCCACGTGGAGCATGCCGAGCCACAGGGACCCGTCGCTCGCGTCCAGCCACCACTGGTGCGGGACCCGCACCCAGTCGGTATGCGGGCTGCGGCGGCGCTGGGGGTCCCGGATGTCCAGGCCGAACGACGACGCCGAACGTCTGCGTTCCAGCCACACCGCCCCCATCATCACGTACACGGTCGCGGCGAGGATCAGCACGCCCAGGCCCAGCGCCGGAACGGTTGCGGCTCCCACCGTGAGGAACGTGAGGATCACGACGAGCAGCACGGTGTTGAGCACCGAGTCCACCACGAGGTCCAGGGTCCCGAAGAACAGGGTCTTGAAGGAGAAGGTCCGCCACTCGCGGGGAGCGATGTGCGGCCCTTCCGATGCCGGGCGTGCCACGGAGGCGGCCCGCGGGGGTTCCGGGTGCCCGGGAGGCGGCAGGGTCCGGGTGGTCTCAGCGTCTGCGGGTGAGGAACCGGCCGAGGGCATCGGCCGGGTGCGTTCGGTGTCCGAGGAGATGGGCTCTGTGGCGTCCCACGGTGGCGTGGGATTCGAGGCTGTGGTGCTCATGGCCTCCACGCTACGGACACCCCCGTGGATCCCGCGCCAGAGCTGGCCACCGAGTCGGGGTGGGGTTTTCCGCACCCCCGGGCTGCGGGATGTGGTCTGCGGGGCGCCTGCTACGTGGTGCGGGGTGCGTGCTGCGGGGTGCGGCGTCCGCTCCGCGAGCGCGCGTCTCGTGAGGCGCCAGGTGCGTCCCATCCGGGTACCGCGGCGGCGCGGATGATCCACATGTGCGCGCCCGCCCGGGGTTCCGTGTTCGCGCGCCCTACAGTGTGTGCCATGAACGACGACGTCCGCGCCCTCGGGCGGCCCACCGCCGTTTCCGTCCCCGAGGGGGACTTCGAACGCGACCCCGCCGTGGACGTCGCCCGCGTGGGGTGCGTGATCACCGTGGTGTGCAGTCACATCCTCATGGTTACCCTCACGGCGGATCCCGCCACCGGGGAGATCCGCTCTGTCCTGGTCCCGACTCAGCAGCCCTGGTACTGGTGGGCCACGTGGCTCCTGCAGATCATGCCCCTGTTCTTCGTGGTGGGTGGGACGGCCACGGCTGGGGCGTGGCGGCGTCGTCGGGCCCGGGGAATGGCGCGGGGCGAGTACGTGCGGGAACGCACGCTGCGGCTGATCCAACCCGCGGCGGTGCTGTGGTGTGTGCTCGCCCTCGGTGCGGGGATCGCGGTGGTGGCGGGAGCCGGGATCGAACTCGTGACGTTCGCGCTGTCCGGTGTGGGGATGGCGTTGTGGTTCCTGGCGGCCTACCTCGTCTGTCAGGGATTGGCACCGCTGTTCGTGGACCTGCACGAACGCATGGGGTGGGTGTGGTGCTGGTTCCTGTTCTCGTGCGCGGTGGCCGTGGACCTGCTGCGCCTGACCACCGGCTGGCAGTGGTGGGGGCTGCTCAACATGGTGTTCGTGTGGCCGCTCATCCAGCAGTTCGGCTTCTTCCGGGCGGACGGGTGGTTCGGGGCGCGGCGTCGACCGGTGCTCGTGGCGCTTGCCGCGGGATGCTACGCCGTGTCCGGGGTGTGCGTGGCCTCCGGGTCCTACGCACCGGACATGCTCACCAACCTCAATCCGCCCACCGTGTGCATGGTGCTGCTGGGCTTCGCTCAGGCGTGTCTGCTGGAGGTATTCTCCCCGCTGTTGCGGCGGGCCATGCACTCCCGGGTGGTCCGCGCGGTGGTGTATGTGGTGGGCACTCGTGCGTTGACCATCTACCTGTGGCACCTGCCCGTGGTGGTGGCGGTCATGGCGGTGTGGTTCTTCGCCGTGGGCTACGACCCCGTCCCCGGTTCCGCCGACTGGTGGTGGCTGCGGATCCCCTTGACCGTCCTGTGTTGGGCGGTGGTGCTCGTGGTGGCCACGGTATTGCGGCGGCTCGAGTCCTCATCCACGGCACCGTGGGGCGCCCGCCCCATCCGGTTGTCCAATACCGCCGTGGTCGTGGCACTCGTGTGTGCCGTGGTGCCGCCGTTGTGGGAGATCGTCACACTGCTCACGGTGCCGTTGACGGTGGCCGGCGCCGTGGGAGCGGTGGCCGCGGTGGTGCTGCTGCGCAGTGGCCGCGTCCCCTCGCGGGCCGAGCGGGCCGAGACAGCGCCCACTTCCCAGGCCCGCTGAGGCCACACGGCTTGAGCGCTGGACACTGTGAGGCACGCTGAGGCCACGCGGCGAATTGTGGGCACGCAGAGGCCACATGGGGTGGAGTGAAGTGGCTTCCACGCGACTAGAAATTACGCCATGGCCTCGGAGTGCCTGAGAGTTACGCCTCGGCACGGGAGCCCCGCCGGAAGAGGCTCACCCCTCCCGCGGATCCCCCAGGTGGTCGATGACCAGTTCGAACAACCGCGGGACCACCATGGGGTGCACCTGGTGGCCCATCCCGGGGATCCGGACGAAGCGCGCATGGGGGATGACCTCGGCCGTGGCGGGGCCGCCGTCCGGGCGCACGATCTTGTCCTTGTCCCCGTGGATCACCAGCGTGGGGGCGGTGATCCGGGACAGCACCTCCGTGCGGTCCCCGGATGAGCGGATTGCCCCGATCTGACGGCGCATCGCCTCAGCCTCACCTCGCGGATCCAGGCTGCGGTCCCAGTGGGTTGCGGCGAGTTGACGTTCGTACGCCACGTCCACGGGGAACCCCGGACCGGCCAGGTGGTGGGACATGACCAGTCGCCCCCGGATGTACATGTCCCGGGTCTTCGCCCCGGGGAACATGAGCAACGCCGCGGTGGAGGTCGCGGCCGTCCCCACGGACGGATCGCCCGTGGTGGAGCACAGGGAAATGAGTCGCCGCACCAGCTCGGGGTGGTGGCCCGCCAACGACTGGGCGATCATCCCACCGAGTGAGAACCCCATGACATCCGCTCGCTCGAACCCCAGCGCCCGCAGGGTGTCCGCGACGTCCTCGGACATGTTCTCCACGGAGTACTGCCCCTCCGGCAGGGGCCCGCGCAGCAACCGGCGGGCCGAAGGGGGTGTGGAGGTCACCCGGAAGGAACGGCCCACGTCCCGGTTGTCCAGGCGGATCACCCGGTACCCGCGATCCGCGAGGGCAAGGACGAAGGACATGGGCCACGTGGCCAGGTCGAACGCGAGCCCGGTGATCAACACGAGCGGCGCACCGTCGGACGGCCCGTCCAGGCGCACGCAGATGAAGTGGTCATCATCCAACTGCACCGTGCGTTCCTCACCGCTCTCACCGGGGCCCGTGAGCAGGGCGGGCAGCTGCTCGGGAACGGGAGCGGCGGCGTCGTCGAACCGTAGGAATCGATCCACGACCGGCTTACGCAACAACTGACGCCGGTCATCGAAGTAGTTCATGGCCATCCGCCACGGCGCCGTGTCCCCCTGGCGGGGCAGCTGGTCGAGGGAGCGTTGGACGTAGCCGGCGTCGAAGTCCAGCAACGGGCGCGTGCGCAGACCCTCGGGTGCGACCGGGCGCACGGACGCCGCGCCCACGGAATCCGTGTGCGCGATCAACCGGGACAGCCAGTCCACCACGAGTCCGATCTTCAGCGTCCACGACCCGTTCGTGTACCCAATCGCGAAGGCCAGGTTGGGCACGTCGCTCAGCATGGCGCCGCGGTAGGCGATCCGCTCGGGGAGGTTCACGGGTCGCCCGTCCACGCTCAAGCGCGCGCCACCGAACATGAGCAGGTCGAAGCCCGTGGCGCTCACGACGACGTCCGCCGCCACCCGCCGCCCGTCCGCCGCCACCCGCCGCCCGGCCGTCAGGACGAGGCCGTCCGCGTCGAAACGGTCGATGCCCGCGGTCACGATATGGGCGTTGGGTTCGTGCAACGCGGCGAAGAAATCCCCGTTGGGCGCCACGCACAGCCGTTGGTCCCACGGGTCGTACGGCGGGGTGAAGTGCTCCCGGACGGAGACGTCCGCAGGGAGGCGACGGCGGTTCACGGCCGCGATTCCCGCCCGCATCACGCGCGGCGCGGCCTTGCTCGCCACCCACAGTGCTCTCTGCCCCGCGGCCATGAGCGGGCGCAGCACTCGCGCCGCCCGTGTCCTGCCGAGCGCCATGAACAGCACCTTCTCGGCCACGCCGGGGGAGGGTAGGGGCAGGATGTACGACGGCGTCCGCTGCACCATCGTGGTCTCGGCACCCCGCGTGACGAGCTCGGGCAGCAGGGTCACCGCGGTGGCCCCGCTGCCGATCACAGCGACTCTTTTGCCCCGGACGTCCAGGTCCTCGGGCCAGAACTGGGGATGCACGAGCTGGCCCCTGAACCCGTCGACCCCCGCGAAGTCCGGGATGTGGGGACGGTCGTAGCCGTAGTACCCGGTGGCCATGAACACCCACGTGGCGGTGACCGGCTGGGTCTCGCCGGTGCCGATGGGTTCGGGTCGCGCGGCGCCGTCGACCGCGGCGTGCGCGGATCGATCGGAAGTTGCGGGGCGTTCGGCGTTGCCCGGCACGGTGTCATTACGGGGGTGGCGACCGGACGGTGCGGCGTCGTCGGGCTGCGGGCCATCAGCCGAGTGCCCGGGTGCGCCGCCGACGTCGCTCGGAGCCGCCCCCGCGCGGGGTTCGGGTGGCGCGGTGCGCTCGACCGTCACGGTCCAGTGGCTGGTCCCGGAGGACCAATCCGCGGCGGTGACGCGCCGGTGGTAGTGGATGAGCTTGTCAACCCCGGAGGCGCGAGCGGTGTCGCGGATGTAGTCCAGGATCGCGGAGCCCTCCGCGATGGGGTTCTGTCGGGTCCACGGGCGGAAGTCGTAGCCGTAGGTGTAGAGGTCCGAGTCGGAGCGGACCCCCGGGTAGCGGAAGAGATCCCACGTGCCACCGGAGTTCCCGCGGGACTCGAGCACCGTGATGCTCTTGCCGGGATGTTCGTGGCGGAGTTTGCAGGCCGCCCCGATCCCGCTGAGGCCGGCCCCGATGATCAGGATGTCGGTGTGCTCGGGCAGCGCTGCGCCGGCGTGCTCGCTCATGGATTCATCGTATGGTCCTCGCGGGCACCGCACGCGCTACCCCGGGAAAGTGGCCGGATGGCCATTGTCCGTGGACCATGGGGTTCCTAGGCTGGGGTCCACATCATCGCCCACGCGAAAGAATTGACATGGATGCCGTAGGTGGGATGGTCCGCAGGACAGCGGGAATCACGCTCCTTGCCCTGCTGTTCCTCGCCCTGTTGGTGACGAATTCCTTCGCGTCGGAGCCGGTGTCCACGACGAGTGCGCAACCGGTGACCACGACAACGGCGGAATCGATGGGGATATCCGCATCCGAATACGCCCGAATCGTGCGAGCAGCCAACGCCGCGGGCATCAGCGAGACGCAGGTTGCCGCGGACATCGACTACGCGACCCGGACCACCACACCCCACCGTTTCCCCGGGGTGGTGAGCATGAGTGCATCGGCCCAGGTCAACGGCTGTTCGAACCCCGTGCCCGGCCATGGCTACCAAAACGCGCTGTTCAACGCCGACTGCAACGCCCACGACGTGTGCTACTTGGCCGAGGGCGACGCTGGCCGCTCCCGCGCGCAATGCGACAGCGAATTCCGCAATGCCATGAATGCCACCTGCACACGCACCTACGTGAGCACGGACATCGAACACAAACGCTGCATCGGCACCGCCAGTTATTACTACTGGATGGTCAGGGCATTCGGCGCACCCTATTTCAAGGGATAGGACCATGAAGAAATTCAAGGGAGAAATCATCCTCGCCGTCAGTGGCGCAGTCTTGATTCTGTGTGCCTGGGTGTCCTACGTGAGCGCTTCCTGGTTCCCGGAGGCCACCCTGTCGTCCCCGGCCGTCCCCTTCTTCCTGCTGATCCTGGCCGGCACCGTGTTCGTGTTGTGCGCCGCCAGTGGGATTGGAAAGCTCATCAATAAGGACTGAGGGCGGGGCGTGGGCCGTGCTCGTGGCCCGCCCGGACGGCACCGACCGCACCCGGTGGACCTCCATCAACGCGTGCCTTCCGCCCGCCGTGGCGTTCGACGGCCAGGAGGTCGTCACGTCCGAGGGGTTGGGCACCGCTCCCGGCCCCCGCGGTCCCGGTCAACTGCACCCAGTGCAGCAGGAGATGGCCGCGCCGGTGCTGCTGTCCCTGGGCGTCCGTGGTGCTCGCGTCCCGTGACGCCGAGCGCGAGGTCCCCCTGGACGATTACTACACCGGCGTCCCCTGAGGAGCGTGGTGCTTGTCATGTCAGATGCCTCCGTTCACGGCCGGTGGCCGCAGGTTCGGCGATCTTCTGTTTTTCCCACCGTCGACCAGGTGGCGAAGTGTCCGAATCTAGCGATGATGCAGTGGATGGATTCGGGTCAGTACGCGGTGCGGGAGGTGTTGGCCGCCCATGTTTCGAAGGGTTTGGTGCGGTTGTCGATGCCCACGTGGCGCACGGGCAGCAGTTCGTCCCGCTGGGCCCGGGTGGCGGTGAAGAAGTCGTAGAACACGGCGTCGTCGAAGCCGCCGTCCGCGGCGTCGTGGCGGTCCGCGGCGAAGTACACGGCGTCCAAGCGCGCCCACAGGGAGGACGACAGGCACATGGGGCACGGTTCGCAGCTCGAGTAGAGCACGGCGCCGCTGAGGTCGTACGTGCCCAGGGCGGCGCACGCGGCGCGGATCGCAGAGACCTCGGCGTGGGCGGTGGGATCGTTGTCCGCGGTGACGCGGTTGACCGCCGTGAACTCGCGCCCGTCCGCGGTCACGACGACGGCGCCGAACGGGCCGCCGTCCTCGGAGGCGTTGCGCACGGCCACGTCGATCGCGCTGCGGAGGTGGCGTTGCACGGAGGCGTCGGCCGGGGCCGAGGTGGTGTGGGTGGGAGGGGTCATGGTGCTTCCTGTCATGGGTCTTAGATTGCGGTGGTGAGAATCAGGGGGAGTCGCTCTTGTAGACGCGATGGATCTGGCCGGTGTCCGTGAGCTCGCCGCTCTCCACGCGACGGCGCGCTTCCACCACCCAGTGGTCGTCCACGATGGCGATCTCCTAGCTGTACAGCTAGGAGATCTCGGGCCTCGCGACGGCCAGTGGGTGCCCACTCCTGGATCCAACGGATGACTCACGTGATTGCGGCGCGAGCGCTGGATGCGCCTTTGCTTTTACTCCGTTGAAGCAGATTTCTGCCGCCCTGCGTGCATTTGCTCCACTAGAAATGCCCAGGGAGGTGGAAAGGGCAACGTGACGGTCGAGCCGGTAAAGCATGCGCCTCCGTCCGGCCGCACGCCTCACCCGGCCGCACGCCTCACCCGGCCGCGCCCCAGGCGGGCACACTCAGATCTTGAGGTGCACCAAACTCGTCCCCTTGGTCTCCAGCGCCGTGCGCACCGTGTCCGCGAGGGTGTCCATGGTCGCGGGGAGGCCAGTGGCGCCGAAGCCCTCGGCCAAGCGCACCCAGTCCGGCTGCACGAGGTCCACACCGAGCGGCTGGATGGAGCGGTCCACCATGTTCTGCCGGATCTCCCCGTAGCCGCCGTTGTCCACGCAGATCACGGGCAGGTCCAGGCCCAGTTCCACCGCGGTCATCAGTTCCTGGATGGAGAACATCAGGGCGCCGTCCCCCACGAGGCACACCACTGGGCGCTCGGGTGCGGCCAGCTTGGCGCCGATCGCCGCGGGCAGGCCGTAACCCAGCGTCGCGTACGTCCCCATGTAGAGCAGGGAGTGGGGAACGGGTGCGCGGAAGAACGTGGTGGATCCCATGTAGGTCACCTGGGACGAGTCGCCCGCCAGGATCGTGTCGTCCGGGACCACGTCCATGATGGTCTCGTTGAGCGCCGCGAGCTCGGGGGCCCACGTGCGGCCCTCCTCGTCCATCGCATCGAAGACCTCGCGCAGGTCTGGTGCCGTCCGCGCGGAGGGCGCGACGGCGACGTCGCCCGCCGCACCCGAGCCGGCGACGTGGCCCGAGCCGGCGGCGTCGCCGGGCCCCCCGGCGTCGGCCCGCGCCCGCAGACCCGCGAGCAACTGGGGGACCACCGCGGCGGAGTTGCCCGGGACCTCGACGTCCGGGGTGAGGTTGCACAGCATCTGGTCGCGCATGATGTCCACGCGCACCACGGGCCCCTGCGGGGTGATGTCGCCGCCCCACAGCTCGGCCTCGCCCACCTTGGAGCCGATCACGAGCAGGGCGTCCCGCGAGCGCAGGAACTCGTGGGCCGTGCTCAGCCGCAGGTCCGCGCCCAGGGAGAGCCGGTGTTTTTCGGGGATCGCTCCCTTGCCGTTGGTCGTGGTGATCACGGGTGCCTCGAGCAGTTCGGCCAGCTCGAGCAGGTGCTCCCCGGCGGCCAGGGAACCACCGCCGGCCAGGATGACCGGGCGCTCACTCGCGGCGAGCGCTTCGACGGCCGCGGCGACGTCGGCCTCCGGTGCCGGCGCGGGCTCGCCCAGGGGGCGGGGTGCGGTCGCGGACTCGGGGACGTCCGCGGGGGCCTCGAGGATGTCCAGGGGGATCTCGATGTGGATGGGCCGCGGCCGGGAGTGTGCGAAGTCGCGCATGGCGTCGTGGACCATGGTCACGGCCTCGGCGGCGGAGGTCACGCGCCGGGACACGCCCACGATCGCATTGACCGCGGCGGACGGGTTCTTGGTCTCGTGCAGCGAGCCGATGTCCCGGAAGTCGTGTCCCACGGGCCGCCCCGGGGAGAGCAGGATCATGGGCCGGGACTCGGCGTACGCGGTGGCCGCGCCGGACAGCGAGTTGAGCAGGCCGGGTCCGGAGGTCGTGATGACCACGCCGGGCAGCCCGCGCACCTGGGACCAACCGTCCGCGCCGTAGGACGCGCCCTGTTCGTGGCGCGTGGTGATCGGGCGGATCCCCAGCTCGCGCAGCGGCCGGTAGAACTCGAGCGAGTGCGTGCCCGGGATGCCGAAGACCGTGTCGATCCCGTAGCCGCGCAGCGTCTCCAGGACAGCGCGGGCCGTGGTGCGCTCGGGGTACGACGACGCCGCCCCCGCCGGGTTCTCGAACCCCCCGGGGGCGCCGGTGACCGTGTTCTCGTTGCTCATGCCTTGGACTCCTGAATCCGTCGGTTCCATTCCTGACTGACGTCGGACGGGGTGGGCCTGCTCATGAGTGATACCGCCACGAACACCACTGCGGAGGCGATCAGCCCCATGTAGATGGGTGCGTTGGCGAGCACCCCGAAGACCATCATGCCCGCCACTGTGGCTACGACCCCCACCCCCATGGACCACATGGCGCCGGCCGCGGTGGCGCGCGGCCACAGCAGCCCACCCAGGATCGCGACGAGCAGTCCGCCCACCAACAGGTCGTAGGCGATGGTCAGGGCCACCACGGTGGAGCTGACCAGCATGGACATCACGGTGATGAGCAGGCCCACGACCACCACGTAGACGCGGTCCTTGAGGACGGAGGCGTCCTCGGAGCGGGAGCGGGCGACGTCGGCGTCGGACGCCCCGAACAGGCCGCGCAGCGTGGGGACCACGTCCACGCGCGCCACGGTGGCCGCGGCGATCGTGGCCCCGGAGGCGGTGGACATCATGGCCGCGACGCCCGCGGCGAGCACCACACCACCCAGGCCCACGGGGACGTGCTGCTGGGCCATGGTCGCGAAGGCCTCGTCCGGCATCTCGAGGGTGGGAAGAACGGCGGCCGCAGCGGTGCCGATCAGGGCGCCGGCCACGCCGTACAGGGCCACATACCCGGCGGAGATCACCCCGCCCCAGCGGGCGACCCCGGGGGAGCGTGCGGTGAACACGCGCTGCCAGATGTCCTGGCCGATCAGCATGCCGAATCCGTAGATCACGAACTGCGTGATGATCCCCTGCAGACCCATGGCGCCCAGGTCGAAGAAGGAGGAGTCCAGCCGCTCACGGATCCCGGACCACCCACCCCCGGCGGCCAGCGAGAACGGCAGGAGGATCGCAAAGATCCCCACGGTCATGAACACGAACTGCATGAGGTCCGTGAGGGTGATGGACCACATGCCACCGAGCACCGAGTATGCGATCACCACGGCGCCACCCAGGAGGATGGCCCACGGCCGGGAGATCGGGAACAGGACGGAGAAGATCGCCGCGTACGCGGCGGTGGAGGTCACCGCGATCATGATCGTGTACGCGAGCATCACGAAGGAGGACGCCGTGGCCCCGCCCTTGGCGCCGTAGCGCAACTGCAGCATCTGGGAGACGGTGAAGACCTTGAGCGACTGGATGCGCGCGGCGAAGAACAGACTCAGGACCCCCAGGCCCACGGCGATCGCCACCACGAGCCACATCCCGGAGATCCCGTACTGGTACCCGAGACCCACACCGCCCACGGTGGAGGCGCCGCCCAGGACCACGGCGGCCATCGTGGAGGTGTACAACCCCGTTCCCAGCCGGCGCCCGGCCACCCGGTAATCGGTGGCGGTGCGGGCGCGGCGTGCCGCCCACAGCCCGATCACCACCATGGCGATCAGGTACAGCACGATGACCAGGACGTTCACGGGGGTCTCCTCGACAGAACTCGGGGTGTCCGCGCGCGCGAGCGGATGCGCTCGTGGGCGGGGTGGTTGGCACTAGGGTTTTATGCACCAGGTCACAAAAAGTATCACCGCGGTGGCGGTTCACGCCGCCGCGGGTGCCGTGTTCGTGGGAACCACGCCCCGAGAATCGCGGTGCACGTCCCCGGGCGATCCCCGGGAGGTAAGGAGTTCAGCAGTGGAACCGGAACGCGTCGTCGAAACCAATGCAGCGGGTGAGCAACGGGTGGGCCCCGTCAACGCCGCCCTGACACCGCGGTGGGCCGGGCCGGCCACGTTCGCGCGGTTGCCCCGCACGGATCAGGTGGAGCACACGGACATCGCCGTGGTGGGCGTGCCGTTCGACTCGGGCGTCTCCTACCGTTCCGGTGCGCGCTTCGGTCCGAATCACGTGCGCGAGTCCTCCCGGTTGCTGCGCCCCTACAACCCCGCGCAGAACCACTCGCCGTTCGCCCATCTGCAGGTCGCGGACGCCGGGGACATCGTGGGCAACCCGTTCGACATCCCCGAGGCCATCGCGTCCATCGAGGCCGCCGCCAAGGAGCTCATGGGGGAGTCCACCAAGGTCGTGGCGATCGGCGGGGACCACACGATCGCGCTGCCGCTCATGCGCGCCGCCCACTCACGGCACGGCAAGATCGCGCTGTTGCACTTCGACGCCCACCTGGACACGTGGGACACCTACTTTGGTGCCGAGTACACCCACGGCACCCCGTTCCGCCGGGCGTTCGAGGAAGGCATCATCGACACGGACGCCGTGATGCACGTGGGCACCCGCGGGCCCCTCTACGGCACCCAGGACCTGGACAACGACGCTCGCTTCGGTTTCGAGATCGTCTCCTCCGCGGACGTCATGCGCTCCGGCGTGGACGCCGTGGTCGCGGCTCTGCGCGAGCGCGTGGGGGACCGCCCGCTGTACGTCTCCCTGGACATCGACGTCCTGGACCCCGCCCACGCCCCCGGCACCGGCACGCCCGAGGCCGGTGGCATCACGAGCCGCGAGGTCCTCGAGATCCTGCGCGGTCTGCGCGGGCTGGACGTCGTCGCGTGCGACGTCGTGGAGGTCGCCCCCGCCTACGACCACGCCGAACTGACCGGGATCGCCGCGGCCCACGTGGTCTACGAGCTGATCTCGCTCATCAGCCTGGGCGCCGGCGCGTCCGCGGACGGCCCCGCCTATGGCATTTCGGGTGCCCGTTACGGGGGCCAGCGATGAGCGCGTTCGCGTCCCGCGCGGGGGAGTTCCGGCCCTCCCCGGTGCGCGCGGTGTTCGAGACGGCCATGGACCCCTCGGTGGTGTCCCTGGCCGGGGGCAACCCGGATCTGTCCGTGCTGCCGGGCGGGACCGTGGGGGATCTGGCCGCGCAGCTGATCCGTGAGCGCGCCGGTGAGATCCTGCAGTACGGTTCCGGCGCGGGGACCGCGGGCCTGCGCGAACTGAGCGTGCGGCTCATGGCGCGGGGCGGGTCCACGGTCACGGAGGCGGACGTCCTGCCGACCACCGGGTCCCAGGCCGGGCTGGACCTCGTGACCAAGCTGTTCTGCGATCCCGGGGACGTGATCCTGGCCGAGGGCCCCACCTACGTGGGTGCGCTGGGCGTGTTCGGCGCGTACGAGGTGGACGTGCGTCACGTCCCGGTGGACGAGCACGGCATGGACCCGAGCGCCGTCGCCGACGCGTTGGACGACGCCGCGGCGCAGGGTGAGCGCGTCCCGTTCGTGTACGTGATCCCCAGTTTTCAGAACCCCACGGGCGTGACCATGCCGGTGGAGCGGCGGCGCGAACTGGTGCGGGTGTGCGCCGAGCGGGACGTGATGATCATCGAGGACGATCCCTACGCGCTGCTGTCCTTCGACCGCGCGCAGCCCCTGGCCTCGATGCACGGGATGGACCCGGAGCACGTGATCCACCTGGGCAGCTTCTCCAAGATCTTCGCTCCGGGGCTGCGGATCGGCTGGATCGCGGCTCCCCCGGAGGTCAGGGGCCGGTTGCAGATCGCCGCGGAGTCCGTGGTGATCCACCCGTCCAACCTGGCACAGTCCCTCGTCACGGCGTGGGTGGGTTCCGAGCACTGGGAGCCCGCGCTCGACAACGCTGTGACGCTGTATCGCGAGCGCTGGGAAGCCATGGACGCGGCGTTGACCGAGTTCATGCCGTCCTCCGTGCGGTGGACCACGCCCACGGGCGGGTTCTTCACGTGGGTCACGGCGGACGAGTTGGTGGGCAAGGACGTCCTCGCGGAGGCGATCGCCCATGGGGTGGTGCTGGTACCGGGTTCGGCGTGTTACATGGACGGCCGGGACTCGGACGCGGTGCGGCTCGCGTTCTCCGGTGTTGCTCCCGCGCGGATCCGGGAGGGCGTCAAGCGGTTCGCGCAGGTGCTGCGGGACCTCTGACGCCGTCGTGCTCGCACCGCGGTGCTTTCGCCGGAGGCCGAGCGCCGTCGACGCGGACCGGCGACGGGACGTACTCGAGCATCCCGTGGTCGGTGGGCGCGGTCAGGGTCGCGGGGGAGAGATGGGCGTCCTGCGCGGTCCGGAGAGTGCGCGCATCCAACAGGGCCCGCGCGGTGCGTTCGAGGGACACCCGTGCGTGGCCCGCGGTCCCCGTGGCGAGCAGCGCGCAGGCCGCGGCGGCCATGCCGTAGCCCGCGGTGTGGTCCAGGGCCTGGACCGGTAGGGCCCCGGGGCGCCACCTCCCGTGCTGGTCCCGCGCACCGTAGTGATGGGCGATCCCCGTGGCGGCCTGGACGATGCTGTCGAATCCACGCTGCCCGCCCCGGGGGCCGGAAGGCTCCCACGCGCTGAGTTCCACGTGGACCAGGTGGGGGAAGCGGTCGCGGATGCTCGCGGCGGCGAGACCGAGATCGGTCAGGGAGCCGGGCCGGTACCCCGTGAGCAGGACGTCCGCGGCGTCCAGGGCGTCGGCCAGATCCTCCGCCCGCGCGGGATTCGCCAGATCCCACGACACGCAGCGCACCCCCGAATCGGTGTCCAGGTGCTGGCCGAGCAGTTCGGGCAGGGCGGGCGGGTCGATGCGCAGCACGTCCGCGCCCAGGGCCGCCAGGAACTTGGTGGCCGTGGGGCCCGCGATCACCCGGGTCAGGGAGACCACGCGTACGCCCGCCAGGGGAGTGAGCGACGCCGTCCCCCGCGCTGCCGCGAACGGGCCCTTCGCGGAACCGGACGGACAGCCTGCGGAATCGGACGAACGGGTCGACGCGCCGGAACCGGCACGGTCGAACAGTCGGACGGGGATGTCCGCCGGGGTGAGCTCGAGCCACGGCCCCGGCTCGGACGCCGCATCTGCGCGCCATTCCTGCTCCGTGGCCACCCGAGCGGCAATGCCGCCCTCGGCGACGATCCGGGACTCGGCCTGCTCCCCGGTGAGCTGGGCGAGGGCGGGTGCGAGGGCGTCGTCGTGCGTGATGTCCAGGGCGCGGAGCAAACGCTCGCGGTGGTGCGGGTAATTGGCGTGCGTGCGCAGCCAGCCGTCCGACACGGGGAAGAAACCGGAACACGGGGCGAAGCCGGGCAGGGACTGCCCGTCGAGGCGGAGGTGGGAGACCGAGCCGAACGCCGCGATGACCTCCGGCAGCCGCGCCGTGATGACGCTGTCCCGATGGCCCATGGTGCGGGCGAGCTGCTGGGCGCCCGCCACTGCCAGCCCCACCCCCGAAACCGCCAGCCGCTGGACGTCCAACGGCCCGGACCAGTACCGACCACTACCGTGCACCGCGGTCGCCGCGTGCTCACTCGCGCGCGGGAGCAGCCCGTCGAGGGCCGAAAGGATCTCCTGCATGCCGCTGCCTCCCGGGGCCGGAACCGTGGGCCACGATTCAAGCACACGGGCGCGCTCCGCGGGGTTCACGCGGGAGGAGGCCGTACCGCGCATGCTTAGGATTGTGAGTCATGGACTCCTCGCACGCTCCGGCCGCCGACGACCGCCGAGCCCGCATGCTGCGCAGCGCCGCGCGACTGCGTGCGGTGCTGCGCCAAGGGGTGTATTTCCTACGCAGCATGGAGGGGGCGCGGGAGCTCACGAGTCAGCAGATCAGCTTGTTGACCATGCTCAAACCGGGCGGTGCCCGCATGACGAGCATCGCCTCGAACCTCGGGGTGCGCACACCCACAGCCACGCAGAGCGTGGACCGGCTGAGCAAGGCCGGACTCGTGCAACGCGATCCGGACCCCACCGATGCGCGGGCCGTCCTGGTGTCGCTGACCCCGCAGGGGGAAGAGGTGCTCGCGCGTGAGGATCAGCACCGCAGTGAACGGGTCGCGGATGTGCTGTCCGAATTGAGTGCCGAGGAACTCGACCTCCTGGACGCCGCACTGCCGGTGTTGGCCAAGCTCGCGCGGGCCCAGGAGTCGAGCGGGGACTGACCCGGGTCAGAGGGTCTCGGTGACGTCGTCCTCGGGGAAGCGGGGGCCGCGCTCGTAGGCGGGGGCCACGGGGTGCCCCAGGTTCACGACCACGATCGAGCGCTTGCCCGTCCCGGCGAAGAACTCCCGGTCCACGGCCTCGGCGTCGAAACCGGTCATGGGCCCGGCGGCCAGACCCACGGCGCGGGCGGCCACGATGAAGTAGCCCACCTGGATGTGGGAGTTGGCCTTGCCGCTGGTCAGGCGCAGGTCCTCGTTCTCGTCGTACATGCCCTGCAGCTGCGGGGCGGCGGGGAGGAACTGGGGGAAGCGGGTGTGCCAGTTCTCGTCGTAGGCCAGGATTGCGGTCAGCGGGGCCTTGCGGGTCTTCTCCTGGTTGCTGCCGCTCATGTGCTGGACCAGGCGCTCGCGGGCTTCGGGGGTCTCCAGCCACGTGATGCGCAGGGGCTGGGAGTTGAACGCGGTGGGGCCCATCTTGGTGAGGTCGTAGATCGCCCGCTTCTCATCCTCGGTCACCGGCTCCTCGGTGAAGTGGCTCGCGGTGCGGGCGTCGAAAAACAGACGGTCGGCATCCTCCTCGGTGATCGCGAGGGCCAAATGTTCAGCGGTCATGACGGTCATGGCACGTCCTTTCTAGGGCGTCGGACACCCGGTTCATCGGGCGTCCGCAATAATTTCTTCAGAAACTATACGTGCTGTGCCGTGGCACCGTAAACCGAATGTCGGCAAGCTCACGTGGGCGGTAACTTGTTCGGGTGACTACAGCTTTCCTGCCCGGTGTCCTCACGGGCCTGGCTCTCATCGTGGCCATCGGGGCCCAGAACGCCTTCGTGCTGCGGCAAGGCATCCGCCGCCAACACCTGGGTGTCGTGGTGGCGATCTGCATCGCCTCGGACGTGGTGCTGATCGCCCTGGGAACCGCCGGCATCGGGTTCCTGATCGAACGTGCACCCTGGTTGCTGGACATCTTCCGCTGGGCCGGGGTCCTCTACCTCGTGGGATTCGCCGTGCTCTCGTTCAAGTCGGCGCTGAAACCCCAGACCCTCGAGGCGGCTCAGGAGGGCGGTGGCTCACTGCGCACCGCGGTGCTCACCACCCTGGCCCTCACGTGGCTGAACCCCCACGTGTACCTGGACACCGTGCTCATGCTCGGGAACCTGGCCAATCAGCACGGTGACCACCGTTGGATCTTCGCCGCCGGTGCCATGACCGGTTCCGTGATCTGGTTCTCCGCGCTGGGCTGGGGTGCGCGCGCCCTGTCCCAGGTGCTCAACACCCCGCTGACCTGGCGGATCGTGGATGTGGGTGTGGGGCTGGTCATGCTGTTCATCGCCGTCAAGCTCGCGTTCATGCCAGGGGTCTGAGCCCTCATTGACGCGTGTGCTGGAATGGTGCCATGACGCCCACGTCCTCCTACACCAGCAGCGGAACCGGGCGTAGGTCCCAGGAGTTCACCCCGGCTGCGGCACTGTGCGGTTTCCTGGAGCACTCCGGTCGCCGGGCCGCCGAACTGAGTCCCGGCTACGAGCACGTCTGGGAGTGCGTGGCCCGCGTGACCGGCCCCGGGGACGGGCTGCAACAGGGGCTCGTGATGGCCGCGGCGGAGTCCTATCCGGCCCGGCCCACCCGCCCGGTCCTCAACGCGGTGGCGGCCGCCTTCGAGTTGCTCCGCGCGTCCCTCGAGCTCCGCGACGGCGTGCAGACGACACCCGGCGGCGCAACGCCCAGTGACCTCTCGCCCCATGGCGGGACCATGGCGCGCTCGGCCCACACCGATGCCGCCGGGGAGACCGACGAAGCCCTCGCGAGCGACCTCGCCCTGTCCGGCGCCTACCGGATGATCGCGACGTCCCACGCCCCGGAGTCCCGCCTGCTCAAGCTCCTGGACATCCTGGACCACGCCGCGTTCCACGCCGCCGCCGGGGATCGGATGGCCGCTGAACATGCCCGGCGCGCGGGTGCGGTCTCCCGCCAGGAGGTCCTCGACGCCCTGCGGATCGGCAGCGCTGTCCCGTGCTTCGAAGCACCGCTGCGCGCCGGAGCGGTGCTCGGCGGCGCCCCGACCGCGCAGGTCACGGCCCTCGCGCAGGCCGGCCGCGCGCTCGGCGTCGCCCACGCACTCGCCGGGGAGTTGAGCGCGTGCACGGGCTCGGAGGACGACGACGCCCCTGCCCGGTTCCTGACCTCCGGTCGCCGCACCGTACTGGGGTGCCTCGTGGAGTCCGGCCCGCACGGCCCCGCGTGGCGGGCGCTCCGGGAACGCTGCGCGCAGCGAACCGCTTCGCCCGACGACGTTGCCCAGGCCCGCGATTTGCTGTCCCGCTCCGGAGCGGACGCGGCCGTGGCGCGGATGGTCGAGATCGCCGTCGAGCGGGCGCGGGACGCCATGACGGCCGGGGACCTCCCCGCGTCCCTCACGGAACGACTCACGGGCTGGGCGGAGCGAGAGCTGATCCGTTGAGGTCGGCGCGGCCCAAACCGTCCCGCACGCACGACGACGGCGCGCGGACCGAGGTCCACGCGCCGTCGTCAGGAGAGCGGGGTGCCAGCAGTAGGGCACCCCGCGCAGGGAACATCAGATCCGCGCCAGCGCCCCCGCGGGGTTCTCGAGGCAGTCGGCCACGAAGCGAATGAAGCCGCCCGCCGCGCCGCCGTCGCACACGCGGTGGTCGAAAGCGATCGACAGGGTCGCGACCTTGCGCACCGCGAGTTCACCGTTGACCACCCACGGCTTGTCGATGATCCGACCGATCCCCAGGATCGCGACCTCCGGGTGGTTGATGATGGGCGTGGCCCCGTCCGTGCCGAACACCCCGTAGTTGTTCAGCGTGAACGTGGAACCGCTCAGTTGCGCGGGGGAGGCCTTGCCGGAGCGGGCGACGTCGATGATCTCCCGCATGGCACCCGTCAGTTCCACGGCGCTGAGTCGGTCCGCGTTGCGCAGGTTGGGCACCATGAGCCCGCGCTCGGACTCCACGGCGAGCCCCAGGTTGATGCCCTGGAACCGGGTGATCGTGCGGGATCCGTCCGGCGCGGTGTCCATGCGCGCGTTCAGCTGCGGGAACCGCTGCAGCCCGGCCAACGTGAACCGCGCGATCAGCGCGAGCAGGCTGGGCGTGGTCTGCGGGTCCGCGGCCTTGAGCTCGGCGCGCAAGCGCAGCAGCTCGGTGGCGTCCACGTCCACCCACACGGTGGCCTCGGGGATCTCGCCTCGCGAGCGCGTCATGGCGTCCGCAATGGTCTTGCGCACACCCTTGACGGGCTCCCGGACGGCCACGCCCAACCCCGTGCGGGGGTCCACGTCCTGACCCGTCCCACCGAGCTCCGGCGAGGACGACGGCGCCGCGGGCGGCTTCGGAGCCCCGGCCAGGCCCGCAGGTCCACCCTGAGCCTCCGGTCCACCCGGTGCCGGGGGCGGCGGAACGGGTGCACCGGTCGTGAGACCTGGGGCCGCGGGACCGGCCGTGGCCAGACCCGTGGGAGCCGGCCCGGCGGCGTCGGCCCGGGAACGCTGGTCCTCGACCTGGTCCAGCGCAATGAGGACGTCGCGGCGCATGATGAGACCGCCCGGGCCGGTGCCCTCGAGCGCGGTGATGTCCACGCCGTGTTCGCGCGCGAGCTTGCGCACGAGTGGGGAGACGACCGTGGGGGCCATCCGGGGTGCCGCGGTCAGCGCGTCGTGCGTGTGGGCAGCCGCGCCCGTGGGGGCAGCGCCGTCCGGAGCGGCAGGACCGCCGCGCTTGCGCCGCCGCCGCCGGGAGGACCCCGCGGCGGACGTCCCGTAACCGATCAACACGTTGCCGGAGGACTCGTCCTCGCCGGCCTCGGGGTCGGCCTCGTCCACGGAGAGCTCGGCCGACGGGCGGGTGCCCGCGAGCTCCTCCTCGCGGTACCCGGCCCCGTAGGTGGGCTCGGGAGCGTCGTCGTCGGAGCCGGAACCCGCGGCGGACTCCGGGGCCTCGATGCCGTCGGAGACGGAGATCAGCGGTTGACCCACCAGCAGCGTGTCACCCTCGGCGCCGTGGAGCGTGTGCACCACGCCCTCGAACGGGGTGGGTACCTCCACGGCCGACTTGGCGGTCTCCACCTCCACGATCGGCTGGTCCATGGTGACGGTGTCACCCTCGGCCACGAGCCAGCGGAGGATCTCCGCCTCGGTGAGCCCTTCGCCCAGGTCGGGCAGGTTGAACACATTGATGCTCACGGGTCAGTCCTCCCATTGCAGGTCGTCCAGGGCATCCAGGACGCGCTCGGAGCTCGGGATGTGGTGGTGCTCGAAGGACGGCGAGGGGTAGGGGATGTCGAATCCCGTGACCCGCAGCACCGGTGCGGCGAGCGAGTGGAAGCAGCGTTCCTGGGTGCGCGCGGCGATCTCCGAGGCCACAGACGCGAAGCCCTGGGCCTCGGCCACGACCACGGCGCGCCCGGTCTTGCGCACCGAGGCGGCCACGGTCTCGTCGTCGTAGGGGACCACGGAGCCCAGGTCCACGACCTCCACGGACATCCCGTCCCGGGCGGCTTCCTCGGCTGCGGCCATGCACACGGGCACGGACGGCCCGTAGCTGATCAGGGTCGCGTCACTGCCTTCGCGGGCGACGACGGCGTGGCCCTCCCGGCGCGGCAGCGTCCCGTTCTCGTACTGCGAGCGCAGCTCGTCCAGGTCCACCTGCGCGGTGGACCAGTACAGCCGCTTGGGCTCGAAGAACACCACGGGGTCCGGCGAGTCGATCGCCTCGCGCAGCATCACGTAGGCGTCCGTCACGGAGGCCGGGGTGAAGACCTTCAGCCCCGGGGTGTGCGCGTAGTAGGACTCGGAGGAGTCGCAGTGGTGTTCCACACCGCCCACGCCACCGCCGTAGGGGATGCGGATGACCAGGGGCATGGGCAGCTTGCCGCGGGTCCGGTTGTGCATCTTGGCCGCATGGGAGGCCACCTGCTCGAACGCGGGGTACGCGAACGCGTCGAACTGCATCTCCGCGACCGGGCGCATGCCGTTCATGGCCATGCCCACCGCGGTGCCGATGATCCCCGACTCCGCGAGCGGGGTGTCGAAGCAGCGCTCGCGGCCGAAGCGCGCGGTCAACCCGTCCGTGATGCGGAAGACCCCGCCCAGGGTCCCCACGTCCTCACCGAAGACCACGACCTCCCGGGACGCCTCCATGGCGTCCGCGAGTGCGGTGTTCAGCGCCTTGGCGAAACTGACTTTCGAAACGCTCATCACGCCTCCTCTCGGGAGAGCTCGTCGGCCAGCTGAGCGGCTTGTTCGCGCAACTGGGTCGTGGGTTCGTGGTAGACGAAGCGGAACAGGTCCTGGGGATCCAGTTCCGGCTTGGAGGCCATGGCCTCGCGCAGCCGCTTGGCCATGGCCTCGGCGTGCTCCGAGATCCGTTGGGACGCGGCGTCGTCCAGCGCACCCTGGTCGGAGAGGTAGCGCTGCATGCGGGTGATCGGGTCCTTGGCCACCCACTCCCTGACCTCGTCGCGCTCGCGGTAACGGGTGTCGTCGTCCGCGTTGGTGTGCGCTTGCATGCGGTAGGTCATGGCCTCCACGAGCAGCGGACCGCCGCCCTGGCGGCACAGCTCCACGCCGCGGCCCAGGACGGAGAGCAGCGCCGCGAGGTCGTTGCCATCCACGCGCTCGCTGGCCATCCCGTAGCCCACACCCTTGTGGGCCAGGGACGGCGCGCGCGTCTGCGAGGACAGCGGCACGGAGATCGCGTACCCGTTGTTCTGCACCAGGAACAGGACGGGCAGCTGGAAGACGGCCGCGAAGTTCAGGGCCTCGTGGAAGTCCCCCTCCGACGTCGCCCCGTCACCGCACATGGCCAACGTCACCGTGTTCTCGCCGCGCAGCTTGGCGGCATGGGCCACGCCCACGGCGTGCAGCAGCTGCGTGGTCAGCGGAGTGGCCTGGACGGAGACCTTGTACTTGCGGGGGTCGTAGCCGCCGTGCCAGTCCCCGCGGTAGGTGCTCATGACCTCCAGCGGATCCACACCGCGGGACATCACGGCCACGGAGTCACGGTAGGTGGGGAACAACCAATCGTCGTCCTCGAGGCACAGGGCAGCCGCCACCTGGCAGGCCTCCTGGCCGTGGCTGGACGGGTAGACCGCCATGCGGCCCTGTCGCACGAGCGCCATGTTCTGGTCGTTGATGCGCCGGCCCACCACGAGCTTCTCGTAGGCGTCCAGCAGGCGGGAGTTCTCCGGCATGGGGTACTCGTGGCCGGGCTCCTGACCCTGCTCGGACTCCGGGACCGCGCTGCCGTCGTGGTTCAGCAGCCGGATCTCGCTGCTCGCGGGCAGCATGTACTGCTCGGGGGTGATCCCGAAGTTCTTGGAGGCCTCCACCGCCGGATTCACGGGCGGGGTGTGCTCCTGGGCGGCGGATTCGCGATCGGCGGGGGTGGGCTCGCTCATGGTGCGTCCCTTTCTTCTCTGTGTGGAACTCGGTGGTGCCCTGCACCTCGTTCCGCGGCAGCGCGCAGCGAAGGGCGGGGTGGACACATCGTCCGCACAGTATGGAAAATTCGGCTGCCTCGTCTCCACACCGGGGGGAATTCGTGGACGAACGGTGATTCTGGGACGCTCTCATGGACAATATGCTTGGTAGTGACGTGCGTCATGCTGCTTCGTCTACCGCGTCGCGACCGGTGACGACGGCGCTCGGCGCGGCGGCGTCGTCGCCCCCGGAGCGCGCGGGCCGTCGCGAAGGGGCTTGAGGCCCATGGTCATGGCGCGCGAGGCCCATGACGAGAGACCGCGGGGCACGATGACAGAGAAGGAGTACCGGATGGCGGAGCGGGAGCGCCCCGAACTGGACGACACGGATCGGCGGATCCTGGAGGAACTCTCGGCGGACGCACGGCAATCGGTGACCGCGCTCGCGGCCAAGGTCCACATCTCCCGCGCGCACGCCTACGAGCGCATCCGCAGGCTGCACGAACAGGGCGTGGTGCTGCGCTACACCGCGGTGATCGATCCCGCGCGGGCGGGGCTTGAGGCCTCGGCATACGTGACAGTGCGGTTGAAGCAGAACACGTGGCCGTCCCTGTGCGTGAAGCTGCGCAAGATCCCCCAGGTGCAGCACATCGCACTGGTGGGTGGCACGTTCGACGTCATGCTCCTCGTGCGCGCCCGGGGCACGGCGGAACTGCGGGATGTGATCTTCGACCGCATCCAGCCCATGCCGGAGGTCGTGGACACGCAGACGTTCCTGATCTTCGAGGACGTGGACGTCCGCGGGTGACGGAGCCCTTCCCGTGGATGGCGTGGGATGCTCAGCATACGATCGACATGGATGGGGTGGCCGCCGCGGTCATCCACGGATCGTTCACGGTTGGGAGTTCGCATGACTGAGACCGCACGGCTCGCCCTGGTCACAGGAGCCACGGGATACATTGGCGGCCAGGTGGCCCAGGAACTGTTGCAGCGGGGGTGGCGGGTGCGCCTGCTCAGCCGCAGTGCGGAGAAGGTGCGCGACCTCCCCTGGGGGGACGCTGTCGTCCCCGATGGGCAGAGCGCCGAACCCGGACGCGCGGAAGTGGTGGAGGGGGACGCCTCGGACGCGAGCGACGTCGCCCGCGCCCTGAAGGACGTGGACGTCGCGTGGTACCTGCTGCACTCCATGGGCGACTCCGAGAACTTCGTACAGGAAGAAGTGGAGATGGCGGAGACGTTCGCGCGGGCCGCCCACGACGCCCACGTGCAGCGGATCGTCTACCTGGGGGGACTGCACCCCACGGACGAGCCGGTCGAGCAACTGTCCGATCACCTGCGTTCGCGCGTGGAGGTGGGGCAGGCGCTCATGGACTCCGGGGTGCCCACTGCGGCGCTGCAGACGGGTGTGGTGATCGGGGACGAGTCCTCGTCCTTCATCATGATCCGTCACCTCTCCGAGCGACTGCCGGGTGCAATCGCCCCCAAGTGGGTGCGCAACCGGATCCAGCCGATCGCCGTGGCGGATGTGGTGCACTACCTCGCGGGGGCGGCGGACCTGCCGTCGGATGTGAACCGCACGTTCGACGTGGGCGGTCCGGACGCCATCGAGTACGCGGACATGCTGGACCAGTACGCGCGGGCCGTGGGCAAGGGCGGGCGGTTCATGCTCACCGCGCCCGTGACCACCGCCGAGCTCGCGGCGTACTGGATCGGGCTGGCGACCCCCATCAGCTCCCGGCTCGCGCGGCCTCTGATCGGTAGCCTCCAGCACGACACCGTGCTGCACGAACGGGACCTGGACGATTACATCGGCGCCCCGGAGGGCGGGCACACGTCCTTCGCGGACGCGGTGCGCGCCGCCGTGAAGAACGAGGACCTCGGCCGGTGGCGCCGCGTCTTCCTGACCACCGCGGGGGCCGTGGCGGCCACGGCGGTGGCCGGTTCCCTGGCGACCGACCCCGGTTCGCGGTGGTACCGCACACTGCGCAAGCCCCGGTTCCAGCCCCCGGCCTGGCTGTTCCCCGTGGCGTGGACGGCGCTGTACGCGGACATCGCCGCGGTGGGCGCGCTGTCCATCGCGGATCTCGGGGAGAAGAAGCAGGAGAAGGAGAAGCGCGCCTACATCGCCGCGCTCGGGACCAACCTGGTGCTCAACGCCGGGTGGAGCATCCTGTTCTTCCACCGCAAGCAGCTCACCGCGTCCTCCGTGGAGTCTGTCCTGTTGACACTCAGCAGCGCGGACCTGGTGCGCCGTAGCGCAAAGGTGTCCCCCGAGAAGGGCGCTGTGCTCAGCCCGTACGCGGGCTGGACCGCGTTCGCCGCCGTCCTGACCAACACCCTCCGAGCACTCAATCGGCGCAGGAAGTGATGATGTGAGCGAGTACCGGGTCAGCCCCTACGGGGACGCCACCCAGGCCACGCGCAAGCGCACCGTGTGGGTCGTGATCATCACGGGCCTCCTGGCCGCCGCAGGTCTCGCGTGGTCCCTGCGCATCCCCGCCGGGGACCCGTGGTTCACCCCCGCAACCTTCATCCTCGCGGGGGTATACATCGTGGGCAGTTCGATCGCCGTGCGGATGACGGGGGAGCGCCTGCCCTGGAAGGTCACCCCCAAGGGCTTGCGGGACGCGGTGATCGGAGGTCTGCTGCTGGCGGCGCTTTTCATCGCGGGCGGTTTCATGGTGCGGTTCGTGCCGTTCCTGGCCGGGCCCGTCCACGAACTGCTCAACCACGCCCGCGTGGGGAGCTTGTTCATGGTGGCCCTGACCACCGCGGTCAACGGCGTCGCGGAGGAGACCTACTACCGCGGCGCGCTGTGGCGCGTGCTCCCGCGGGGCCGCCGGATCCTCGTGACCACGATCGCCTATACCGCGGTCACGTCCCTGGCCGGCATCCCCCTGCTTGCGCTCGCTGCCGCCGCACTCGGCGCGTTCGTGGGGTACCTGCGCGAGCGCACGCGTTCCCTGGTCCCCGGGATCGTGACCCACCTGATCTGGTCGCTCACCATGTTGTTCGTGTTGCCGTTCGTGGTGTGACCGGTCCGTCCGGCTCGCGTTCGATCGCCCCCGGTCGTCCCGCGGCTGCGGGACTTCCGGGGGCGATGTCCGGGTCGATGTCCACCCCCTGGTCACGCGCGATCCGCGGGCCGGCGGGGACGTCCGGGTCGTCCAGGAACCCGTAGTGCAGGGTCAACTGGGTGATGTGATCGGACTCCGCACCCGTGCGATCCACCGTGACTGCGTCCTGAGGTGCCATGTGCGGGACGTTGGCGGGAACCGTGCGCGATGAACACCTTCTCGTGGATGACCCTGTTGAACTGGGCATTCTCGCTCAGCGCGAGGGGAGTGGAGACCGTGTTGGGGTGCGCGTAGACCGAGAACGGCGTGGTGGTCAGCAGGAACGTGCCCGTCACGGCCAATCCGTAGACGATCGCCAGTTGTTCGGAACTGCGGAACACCACCAACAGGACGAGCACCCCGAGGAGCAGGGGGTCGGGGATCAGGCGGGGCGCGTGAACGCGAGCCACATGGTGGGGATCACCTGCTGCGCGCCGTGCCCGGAGCCGCCCATGGCCATGTGGTCCGCGAGCTGGCCCGAGTAGCTGGTGAGCAGCATGCGGGCCACGTCCCCGGGGGAGACCAGGAACTCCAGGCGCTGAGTCTGCGCGACCCGCACGAGGGCCTGCTCGATGGCGTGGTAGACCCGCGCGCGGATGGGTGCCATCTGCTGGCGCACCTCGGGGAAGCGGAACGCCGCGAGGGACAGCTCCACGCGCAGGGCCTGCTGGTTCACGTTGGCCACCTGGTCCGTGACGCCCTCGATGATGCGGGTGACCACGTCCTCTACGTCCAGTCCCGAGCCGAGCCAGTGGTCCAGCTCCGTGCCGAGGGTGTCCACGAGCTGGGTGGCGAGGTCCTCGAACGCGAGGATCGCGAGTTCCCGCTTGGACTCGAAGTTGGAGTAGAACGCACCGCGCGTGAAACCGGCGGCCGCGCACAGGTCGCTCACCGAGGCGCCGTCGATCCCCTGCCGCGCGAAGACGGCCGGGGCGCTGCGGATCAGTTTGAGCCGCGTGGCGCTGCGGGAACGCCTGTCCCGCGCGGCCTGCTGTGTGGCAGGGTCATTCGTGACGGGCCGCGGGCCCTCCGAGAGGTCCGCAGCGGGTGCACCGGGTGTGTTTGTCTGGTTGCTCACGTATCCATCGCCTCGTCTTCACATCTCGATACATCAGTGTATCGTGATCAGGAACCCCAGACACGTCGTGCATTCCTCGCACCAGGAGAAACCTGTGACACCCAAACACGCTCCCGCCCACTCCCTCCGGGCCCGACTCGGACGGCCTTTCGGCCAGGTCGGGTTCTGGCTGCTGCCCATGCTCGCGATCATCGCCGTGGGCGTGATCGGCACCGCCCTCTACCTGGGAGGCCTGTCCAGCCCGGACAAGCACTTCAAGGAGTTCCCCATTGCCGTGGTCAACCAGGACAAGGGCGCGGAGGTGCCCCAGGCCGACGGCAAGGCCAGTCAGGAGAACCTGGGCAAGGACCTCGTCCAGAAGTTCGCGGACAAGGCCGCGGAGGAGGACAAGATCGACCTCCGGCAGCTCAGCATCGACGAGGCACGGGAACAGTTGGATCGCGGTGAGCTCTACGCCGCCGTGGTGGTGCCCGAGTCCTTCTCCGAGGACACCGTGAGTCTCATCGAGGGGTCCCTCACCCGGGATAACGCCGCGCGCCCCGAGGTCACGGTCTACACGGACCCGCAGGCCGGTTCCCTGGGCACCCGACTGGCCACGGGGGCGGTCGAGCCCGGCGTGCGCGAGGCCAGCAAGAAGCTCGGCGAGCAGCTCTCGGAATCTGTGGCTCCCGCCGAGGAACAGGCATACAACCAGGTACTGCAGCAACTGCAGCAGTCCCAGCAGCAACAATCCCAGCAGCTACAGCGACAAGCCGCGCAGGGCGGCCCCGAGGTCCAGCAGTTCGCGCAGCAGGTGCAGAAGGCCCAGGAGGGCTCCGCGGAGCAGATCGCCCAGAATCTCTCGCCCACGGTCAGTTCCGTGGCCAAGAAGACCCTGGCCGACCCGGTGTCCATGGTCTCCAAGCCGTACAACGACCTCCAGGAGGGTACTGCGCTGGGGATGAGCGCCTTCTACTACTCCATCCTCCTGCTCGTGGTGGGGTTCTCCGGGTCCGTTGCCCTGAACCTGCTCATGGATGCGCGGATGGGCATGGCGCCCTTCGAGATGGGCCCGTTCTTCAAGGACTACGAACGCGCCGTGCTGCCCCGCCCGGTGGGCTTCCTCATGAAGTGGCTGACGTTCGTGGTCGCGGCACTGCCCGCGTCCGCGCTCATGATGTGGGTGGCCTCCGCCGTGGGCATGCCCGTTCCCCACGGGCTGCTCGTGTTCCTGCTCGGGTGGCTCGCGATGTCCACGGTCTCGGCCATCGCCCTGGCCCTGATCTCCGTGGGCGGTAGCGTGGGCATGTTGTTGTGCCTGGCCTACCTCGTCTTCATGGGCCTGCCCTCCGCGGGCGCCGTGGTCCCGTTGGAGGCGGTTCCCGGATTCTTCCGTGCGATCGCCCCGATCGAGCCCTTGCATCACATCTTCACGTCCATCCGCTCCGCGCTGTTCTTCGACGCGATCCCGGAGGCCGGTCTCACCACCGGGGTCATCGGACTGTTCGTCATGCTCGCGCTCGCTCTGCTCGTGGGCGTGCTGGGCGGTTGGGGCTACGACAAGTGGGTGGGTCTGCGCGGCTCTGCCGGCGGCGGCAAGCACAGCGCCCGCGCCGCGGCATCCGACGGGGAGAAACCCCTCTCCAAGACTGCGGATAACCCCTCCGTGCCGAACGGCGCCTCCGCCTAGGCTGGAGCCAGGACACGACCAGTGAGCCTTCCCGGCTCGGACACCACGGAGATGACATGAGCTACGAACCGCAGCAACCGCGTCCCGACTACCGCTCGCAGGGACCCACGGGCCCCGGCGGGCCCGACCCCCGCGGCCAGCAGTACGCGCAGGGCGGCCCGCACGCCCAGGGTCCCAACGGCTACCGCGCGGGTTCCTCCGGGCCCCGGGACGACGAGCGCACCGTGGCCGTGCTGACCCACCTCGCGGGCCCGATCGCCGCGATCGTCTCCGTGGGCTGGCTCGGCTTCCTGGGCCCGCTCATCGTGTGGTTCGTCTACAAGGACAAGAGCCCGTTCCTGCGGTCGGCCGCCGCGGGCGCGTTCAACTTCAACGTGACCATGTGGCTCGTCAACCTGGTGGGCTGGATCCTGCTGTTCACGGTGATCCTCTCGCCCGTGGGGTTGCTGCTGATCGCCGCGTACTGGGTCCTGTTGCTCGTGTGCCACATCATGGCCGCGGTCAGGGCCGGCCGGGGCGTGGTGTACCGCTATCCCATGCAGCTGCCGATCCTGCGCTGAGCGCGCCGCACCCGCGGAGGGTGAGCCGCTCCTCAACTGCTGAGGCAGCGCGAAGCCGTTAATGGAAATCGAGGCATCGAGAAGCCACTTCGGTCCGTCCGAAGTGGCTTTTCGCTACCCAGAATCTCGGGCATGGTCTGGGGATGCCTCGGATATTGCCGCCGCGCCGTCAGTTGTCCGACAGTTCGCTGGGCAGATTGTTGAACAACCTATAGGCTGCCTTCATTGCACGAATGTGTCCCCGCTCGCGTGACCCCTTGGATGGAAGCATGTCCTCTGTCAGTCCCAGCCCGCAGCCCGGCGAGTCCGTGACCGAGGGCGGGAAAACGCCCCAGCGCACCACCGGGCACCGCAGTGCCCTGTTGGGTGCCATGTTCCTCATGGCCACGAGTGCCATCGGGCCCGGTTTCATCACCCAGACCACCGTCTTCACGGTGCAGTTGGGCGCTGCCTTCGCGTTCGCCATCCTCATCTCGATCCTCGTGGACATCGCCGTGCAGCTGAACGTGTGGCGGGTCATCGGGATCTCGGGTCGCCGGGCACAGGAACTGGCCGGGAGGGTGTTGCCCGGTGCCGGGGCGGTGCTCGCGGCGCTGGTTTTCCTGGGCGGTGCGGTCTTCAACATCGGCAACATCGCGGGAACCGGTCTGGGCCTCAACGCCATGTTGGGCCTGGATCCCAAGATCGGCGGGGGGATCTCCGCCGCGATCGCCGTGTTGATCTTCCTCTCGAAGCGCGCGGGACTCGCGCTGGACCGCATCATGGTGCTGTTGGGCGCCGTCATGATCATGCTCATGCTGTACGTGGCCATCGTGGCGGCTCCGCCCGTGGGGGAGGCGCTGAAGAACACGGTGTTGCCGGAGCGGATCGACGTCCTGGTGATCACCACGCTGATCGGCGGCACGGTGGGCGGGTACATCACGTACTCCGGCGCGCACCGCATGATCGACTCGGGAGTCACCGGTGTGGAGAGCGTCCGGGAGATCACGCGCAGTTCCGTGCTGGGCATCCTGGTCACGTGCGTGATGCGTGTGTTGTTGTTCCTCGCGATCTTCGGTGTGGTGGCCGGCGGGGTCTCCCTCACGAGCGACAACATGGCGGCGGAGGCCTTCGGTGCCGCGGCCGGTGAGATCGGTGTACGGATCTTCGGTGTGGTGCTGTGGGCCGCGGCGCTGACCTCGGTCATCGGGGCCGCGTTCACGTCCATCTCCTTCGTGACCTCGTCCCAGGGCAAGCCGCGCACCCGGAACCTGCTCACCGTGGCCTTCATCGCGGTGTGCGCGGTGGTCTACCTCTTCATGGGCCAGGCACCGCAGACCCTGCTCATCTTCGCCGGTGCGTTCAACGCCCTGATCCTGCCCTTCGGTTTCGCCATCCTGTTGTGGGTCGCATGGCGCCGCAGGGATCTGTTGCACGGCTACCGCTACCCGGTGTGGCTGCTCGTGGTGGGTGTCCTCGCCTGGCTGCTCACGGTGTATCTCGCGTGGAACTCCCTGGCGGGCCTCGCGAAGCTCTGGTCCTGATCCCGCCCACCGGCCCGTCAGGTCAGGTGCGCGAGGATCTCGTCCCGTGCCGCGGTCAGGGACTCCCTGAGTAGGTGCACGGCCCGGTCACGGTCGCCGGACTCGAGGGATCGCAGCACCTGGGTATTGCGCACCGCGTAGCGCGCGTGGAACTGCGGATCCGTGGACATCGCGTGGAACACCAGCCGCATCCGCGCCGACAACCGATCCATGACCGCGACCAGCTCCGCCGAACCGGACGACGCCACGAGCTCCCGGTGGAAGCCCTGGTTCGCATCCGCCATGGCTATCACGTCCCCGGCATTCCGGGCGGCGAGCGCCGAGGTGGTGAGCGCACTCAGCCGGGACAGCGACTGCGGATCGGGCGCACCCCACAGCATGGTGCCCGGCTCCAGGACGCAGCGGGCGGCGTAGAGGTCGCGGACGTCGTCGACGTCGGGCTGTGCGACGAACACACCCCGGTGCGCGATCCGATCCACGAGGCGCTCCGCCGCCAACATGGTGAACGCCTCGCGCAAGGTGTTGCGCGAGACCCCCAGCTCCCGGGCCACGGCCTGTTCCGAGAGTTTCGCTCCCGGGGGCAGTTGGCCGTTCGAGATGCGGGCGCGCAACTGCCGGGCCGCGTGGGCGCTCGCCTGGGCGTTCTCGCGCGGCTCGACGGCCGTCACGCGATCTCTCCCAGCGTCTGCCCCTTGCGCACGGCGGACCCCTCCGCCAGGTCCGCCCGGGTCAGTGTGCCGGAGCGATGAGCGCGGACGGGCGTCTCCATCTTCATCGCCTCCAGGGTGAGGACGGTGTCGCCCTCGGCCACCTCGGCGCCGTCCTGCGTGGCCCACGTCACGATCGTCCCGTTCATGGGCGCCACCAGGCTCGTTCCTGCCGAGTCCTCATGGGGCGACGACGCCGCCCCGGTTTCTGCCCCCGCCCCCGCGGTCTCACCGAACCGCGATTCGGTGCCCCCGGATGCCGAAGCGGACCCGGAACCTGCGACGGATCCGCCACCCAGGAGGGCGGCGGCAAGGTCTGCGGGCAGGCCCAGTTGATGAGCGCGCCCGTCGATCTCCACCGTGACCGTGGTGCGCTCGCCGGCCCCGGGCGCCACGTACGGTGAGGCCTCCAGTTTGCGTGTGAACTCGTCCTCGATCCACGTGGTGTACACCCCCATCCCGTCCGGGGACGTGAACGCGGGTTCCTCCAGGACCGCCCGGTGGAACGGGACCACTGTGGGCACCCCGCGGATCACGAGCTCCCGCAGCGCGGCGCGCGAGCGTACGAGGGCCTGCTGCCGGTCCTCGCCCCACACGATGAGTTTGGCCAACAGGGAGTCGTACTCGGCGGGCACCACGGACCCGGAACGCACACCGGTGTCCATGCGCACCCCCGAGCCCGTGGGCGCCTCGAACGCCTCCACCGCGCCGGGAGTGGGGAGGAACCCGAGGGCCGGGTCCTCCGCATTGAGTCGGAACTCGAACGCATGCCCGTTCGGTGACGGGTCCTCGGTGAGGCTCAGCGCCAACCCGTCGGCCACGCGGAACTGTTCCCGCACGAGGTCCACGCCCGCGGTCTGCTCCGTGACGGGGTGTTCCACCTGCAGCCGCGTGTTGACCTCCAGGAAGGAGATCAGCCCGTCCGGGGCCACGAGGTACTCGACCGTGCCCGCCCCGGTGTACCCGGCCTCCCGGCAGATGGCGCGCGCGGATTCATGAATCGTCGTGCGCTGCTCATCGGTCAGGAACGGCGCAGGGGCCTCCTCCACGAGCTTCTGGTTCCGCCGTTGCAGTGAGCAGTCACGCGTGCCCACCACGATCACGGAACCGTGGGTGTCTGCCACGACTTGGGCCTCCACGTGGCGGGGCTTGTCCAGGAAACGCTCCACGAAGCATTCGCCCCGCCCGAACGCCGACGTCGCTTCGCGCACCGCCGCCTCGAACGCCGCGTCGATCTCGTCCATGGTCCTGGCCACGCGCATCCCACGACCACCACCGCCGAAGGCGGCCTTGATGGCGATGGGCAGTCCGTGCTCCTCGGCGAATGACCGGGCCGCAGCGGCGTCGTCCACGGGACCGTCCGTGCCGGGAACCAGGGGAGCGCCGGCGCGCACGGCGATGGCCCGGGCGGTGACCTTGTTGCCCAGCTCGCGGATGACCCGGGCGGACGGACCGATCCAGGTGAGGCCGGCGTCCGCCACGGCCTGCGCGAAGTCCGCGTTCTCGGACAGGAACCCGTAGCCCGGGTGCACGGCGTCCGCGCCGGAACGGGAGGCCACGGCGAGCAGACGGTCGATATGCAGGTAGGTGTCCGCGGAGGCGGAACCGGGCAGGGCGTAGGCCTCGTCGGCCATATGCACGTGGAAGGCGTCGGCGTCAGGTTCGGAGTACATGGCCACCGAGGTCAGGCCGGCGTCCGCGCACGCCCGCGCGATCCGCACCGCGATCTCCCCGCGGTTGGCGATCAGGACCTTCTTCATGGTGTGTCTCCTGCGGTGTCGGATGCGGGGTGGGGCGGATCGGTGAACGTGAAGCGGACCGCGCTGCTCGGGGGTAGCTGCGCGGCGAGGGGGAGGTCTTCCGGAAGTACGACCCCGATCACGGGATAGCCGCCCGTCACGGGATGGTCGGCCAGGAAGAGCACCGGAACCCCCGAGTGGGGGACCTGTAGGGAACCGGCCACCACGCCCTCGCTCGCCAGTTCGCCCTCGCGGGAACGCTCGAGCGGCGGGCCCTCGGGGGGTTCCTCGAAGCGCACCCCCACGCGGTTGGACTGCTCACTCACGACCCAGTCCCGCGAGGTGAACGTCTCGAGTGCTTCCGGTGTGAACCAATCGTCACGGGGCCCCGGGCTCACCCGCAGGGTGACGGTCTCCCCGGGGGTGGGAAGCGTGACCGCCGGCGGTTCGGGCAACCCCACGGTCCGGCCCGCGGCGGCCTTGAGAACCGGGAGCTCGTCACCGGCGCTCAACGGGTCCGGTCCGATCCCGGAGAGCGCATCCGAGGAGCGGCTCCCCAACACCTCGGGTACGTCGATCCCACCTCGCACTGCCAGATAGGTGCGCAGGCCTCTGTCCGGGGCCCCCAGGGTGAGGCGCTCGCCGTCGTACAGGGCGAACGGAGCGTGGCACGTGACGGCCCGTCCGCCGAGGGGTCCCTCGATCCGGGCCGGAGTGGGCGCGCCACTGAGGGCCAGTACGTGGTGCCCGCGGGCCGTGACCGACAGTCCACCCAGCAGCGTCTCGATCACGGCGGCCTCGGGCGAGTTGCCCACCAGCCGGTTGGCCTGCTCGGCCGACGCGCGGTCCGCCGCGCCGGAGGCCACCACGCCCAGGTCGCCTCGGCCGGGTCTGCCGCGGTCCTGGGGCAGGGACTGCATCCCGGGATCCTCGATCATCAGGGCGTGTTTCCGCTCCCGGCGCGACGCGGGTAGTGCCGTCTCTGAGGACACCGTCACGAGTTCGCGCACCGCCCGGTAGCGCACGGTGTCACCCGGTCGGATCAGGGCGGGCTCTTCCCGGTCCACGTCCCACAGCGGCGCGTCCGTGTGACCGATCAGCTGCCAGCCCCCGGGGGAACGCCGTGGGTAGACGGCCGAGAAGCGTCCCGCGAGCGCCACAGACCCGGCCGGCACCGCGGTGCGGGGCGAGTCCCTGCGCGGCACCTCGAGCGGATCGCCGTCGGCCACAAGGTACGCGAATCCCGGCGCGAACCCGCCGAACGCCGCCGTCCAGTCGGCTCCCGTGTGCGCCTCGATCACGCCGCGCTCGCCGAGCCCGGTCAGCTTTCCCACGGCGGCCAAATCTTCGCCGTCGTAGACCACGTCGATTGCCACATCCTTACCCGCGGCCGGTTCGGTGGAATCGAGCCGGATGTCGACGACGTCGCTCGCGGCCCTCCGCGCCGCGGCGGGGGTTGTGAAGGTCAGCAATACGGTCTCCGCGGCGGCCAGGACATCGAGCTGACCCGGGTACGGGTGGGCACTCAGGTGGGCATGCAGCCGCATCACGTGCTCGAGCGTTGGGCACTCGATCAGGAAGGCCCGCGTGCCGGCCCAGCGCAGACCCGTCCGCGGCGGGGTGGCCGTGTCGGGTGCTGCCGACGAGGACGTGGCAGGCGCGGTGGCTCGGTCCCGGGGTGCGGTGCGCGGCGCGCCGGATCCGCTCCGCGTCACGTTGGCGGCTCGCGGAGTGGCCGGGGAGGGCACGCCCGTGCCGTCGTGGGCGGCGCCCGGACCGTGCGTCGTCGAGTCGCGGTCGCTCACACGAACGACCGGATCGTGATGCCCGCGCGCTCCAGACCCGCGCGGACCTCGGCGGCCATGGCTGCGGACCCGGGGGTGTCCCCGTGCACGCAAATGCTCTCGGCGGCGAGATGCACCGTGGAGCCGTCCACCGCGGTCAGCGTGCCGTGTTCGGCCAGGCCGATCATGCGCTCGGTGACCTGGGCGGCGTCGTGCAACACAGCGCCTTGTTCGCGGCGGGAGACCAGCGTGCCCTTGGGGGTGTACCCGCGGTCGGCGAATGCCTCGGCCACCCCGCGCAATCCCGCCCGCTCGGCCTTGTCCAGGGCCACGGAACCGGGCAGCAGCAGCAACGGAAGGTCACCGCCGAACGCCTTGACCGCGTCCACGACCGCCTGCGCGTGTGCCTCGTGGTGGACAATCGTGTTGTACAGCGCCCCGTGGGGTTTGACGTATTCGATGGTCGCGCCGGCCGAGCGCGCCATCGCCTCGAGTGCACCCATTTGGTAGAGCACGTCATCGGCGAGTTCTGTGGGGGAGCAGTCCAGGAACCGTCGGCCAAAACCGGCCAGGTCCCTGTACGCCACGTGGGCGCCCACGGTGACTCCTGCGGCCACCGCGTCCCGGCACGTCTGTGCCATGGTGCCCGGGTCCCCGGCGTGGAACCCGCAGGCCACGTTGGCGGAGGAGACGGAACGGAAGATGGCGGCGTCGTCGCCCATGTGCCAGTTGCCGAACGACTCGCCCACGTCGCTGTTCAGATCGATGACCGTCATGCGTGACCTCCGTCTCAGTGCCGAGTTCCAGAATGCCGCACGCGGGAGGATTGTTCAACAATTTAGTGCGAATGACCCTCGAACTCCTCGGCCTCCAGGACCCGCGGAAGCGTGTTGACGGGGATGAGCACCACGTCGCGAATCTTCCAGTCCAGGGCCAGTAGCTGTTTGCGGGCGGCGTCCAGGCGATCGGGAGTCGCGACGTCCGGGGTGCGGGGAACCACGAATCCCTCGACCTGGAACACCTGACCCTCGTCGCGTACGCGTGCGGCACCCACGCGCGCCCACTCCAGCTGTCGGAGGAAGGCGTCCACGTCCGCGTTGAGCGGGTGAGGCTTCTTGTTGTCCACGGTGGTGGGACGGGCATCCGCGAGCCCGGCCACGGCGGCGCGGAGGTTCGTGATCCCATCCCTGAGGATGGACACGGCGATCACGATGGCCGCTACGGCGTCCGCCCACCACCACCCCAGGCCGATCCCGATCACACCCGCGGTGGCCGCGGCGGAGGTCATCCAATCCGCCTTGTTCATGTCCGCGTCCGCGAAGAGCACCTTGTTGTGCAAGGGCGTCGCGAGTTTCAACTTCATGCGCCCCAGGATCACCGGCGGGATGCCCGTGACAACCAGGACCCCGATCATCAACCAGCCGAGCCACACCGTGGTGCCGAACAGCTGGATCCCGCCGATGGACGGGTGCTCCGCCGTGATGAGTTTGCTGCCCGAGTCGACGATCAGATATGTCCCCATGACCAGCAGCGCGGTGGCCGAGACCAGGTGGGCCATCCCCACGGAGCGGTGATGGCCGAAGGGGTGCTTCGCGGTGGCCGGGCGGCGGGTGATCCGTACGCCGACCAGGAACGCAATGGGCGGGATGAAGGACAACAGGTCCTCGACCCATGCCGTCTTCATGGCCTGCGAGTTCCCCAGCACGAGGAACACGAGGATCACCGTGATCGCGAGGGTCCCGATGGTGAGCCATTCCAGGCGCACGGCCCGGGTGAGCGCTCGGGTGATCTCCGGCGGAAGTTGCTCGTCGTCCACCGGGTGGTGTTGCGCGCTCATGACCTGCCTCCGTGGTCGGCGAGGAATGCTTCGAGGTCCATGAGGAATGCGTTCTCCCCGTTGCGTACCGCCATGACGTGTTTCCGGGTGTCGCCGAACTCGTCGGTGGATTCGGCGTAACCGCGGGTGATGCCCACCTCCGTGTCCCACGGGCTGTCCTTCGTGAGCCCAGCGATGACCAGGTCCAGGTGGCCGTTCTTCAGCTGCTTGACCAGCTCCTCCTCGCCACCGGGAGTCCAGGTGACGTGAGCATTCACGGTCTCGGCGTACTGCCGCACGAGATCCACTTCGGTGCCCGTGGGTGGGTTGGGTCCGAGATCCGTCTCCGGAGGACTGTGCGAGACACCCACACGGAGTTCCCCGTCGGTCACGTGCTCGAGTGTCCCGTGCGGGTCCGCGGGATAGTGACCCGAACACCCGGTCAGCGCAAGAAACAGGACCAGGAGAGCAATCAGCCGCCCGATGGGTGATCTCATGACACCACTGTAGGCCCGGGTGCCGTTCGCCACACCCGGATATTTTCTCTGGAATAAATCTCCGCGGCGGCGCATTATATAGGTAATTCAAATTTGAAAGACCTACGGAACGGAGCTGCGGCACCCGTGCTGCGGCGTCGTCGACCACAAGCCAAGGAGGCCGACATGCAACTCGGCATCTTCACCATCGGGGACGTCACCCAGGACCCCACCACCGGCAAGACCCCCACCGAGAACGAGCGGATCAAGGCCACCGTGGCCATCGCCCGCAAGGCGGAGGAGGTGGGCATGGACATGTTCGCCATGGGCCAGCACCACAACCCGCCGTTCGTGGCGCCCGCGAACCCGCCGATCCTCATGGCCCACCTGGCGGCGCAGACCGAGAAGATCCAGCTGGGCACCGCCACCACGCTGATCACCACGACGGACCCCGTGCGCATCGCGGAGGACTACTCGTACGTCCAGCACCTCGCGGACGGGCGCGTGGACCTCACGCTGGGTCGCGGCAACACCGGGCCCGTGTACCCGTGGTTCGGCAAGGACATCCGGCAGGGCATCCCGCTGGCCGTGGAGAACTACCAGCTGCTGTACCGGCTGTGGCGCGAGCAGAGCGTGAACTACTCCGGTCGCTTCCGCACGCCCCTGCAGGGCTTCACAGCCACGCCGCGGCCGCTGGACGACGTCCCACCGTTCGTGTGGCACGGTTCCATCCGCTCCCCGGAGATCCCGGAGCAGGCCGCGTTCTACGGTGACGGGTTCTTCCACAACAACATCTTCTGGAACAAGGAGCACACCGAGCGCATGGTGGACTTCTACCGCCAGCGCTACGAGTACTACGGCCATGGCTCCTACGATCAGGCGATCGTGGGTCTGGGTGGTCAGGTGTTCATGGCCAAGAACTCGCAGGACGCCATGCGTACGTTCCGCCCGTACTTCGACAACGCGCCGGTCTACGGTCACGGCCCGTCGCTCGAGGACTTCACCGAGCAGACCCCGCTGACCGTGGGATCCCCGCAGCAGGTCATCGAGCGCACGTTGTCCTTCCGCGGGTACGCGGGTGACTACCAGCGTCAGCTGTTCCTGGTGGACCACGCCGGCCTGCCGCTCAAGACCGTCCTCGAGCAGATGGACATCCTGGGCGAGGAGGTCGTCCCGGTGCTGCGCAAGGAGTTCGACGCCGCTCGGCCGGCCCACGTGCCCGAGGCCCCCACCCACGAGTCCCTCGTGGCGCGCCACGCCGCGGGCAAGGACCCGATCCCCGGCGGTGGCCCGGATTCGCAGGCCGCGAAGGATCGCGCACAGCAGGCGGAGGCCGCGCAGCGCGACCACGAGAACGCCAAGTAAGTTCACGTACCACGTCAGAGAGAAGGACACCATGACCGATCGGTTGACCCTCGCGGTGGTGACCGCGGGACTGTCGGAGGACTCCACGACCACGCGCCTGGGCGAGGCGATCGCCCAGGCCGCGAGCACCACGGTCGAGAACGCCGGGCAGCACGTGGACATCAAGGTGATCCAGCTGCGAGATCTGGCCCACGGGCTGACCGACATGATGATCACCCACGTGGCCTCGCGCGCCGTGCAGGACGCGATCGACACCGTGCTCACCGCGGACGGCCTGATCGCGGCGTCGCCCACGTACAAGGCGTCCTACTCGGGGCTGTTCAAGCAGTTCTTCGACGTGATCGACGAGTCCGCGCTCGAGAACCTGCCCACCGTGGTCGCCGCTACGGGCGGGTCCCCGCGGCACTCGCTCGTGCTGGACACCGCCATGCGGCCGCTGCTGAGCTACCTCAAGGCCCTCGTGCTGCCCCTGGGCATCTACGCGGCGTCCGAGGACTGGGGCCACAACGACCTGCAGCGCCGGATCGACCGCGTGGGCGCCTCGCTCGGCGCCATGCTGCTCGCGGGCTCGCAGGGCAGTACCGGTTCCACGGACGGCGTCTCCCATGGCGACGCCGCTCGGCCGGGTCTGCGCCGTGAGGTCAAGGACGAGTTCAGTGACGTCCCCGACTTCGCGAGCCTGCTGGCCTCGGTGGGATCGTGAGCGACACGGCCACCCGCGCCGTTGCTTTGTCCAAGGCTGCGCCGTCCGGGTCCGCGCACGTCGAGACCGCGCCGTCCGGGCCCGTGACGGGTTCGGACGGCGCGGACACCACCGGCGCGGCATGCATCGGTGGCGCGGAATCCCTCGATGATGCGGCGCGTGCGGGTATCTCGGACGCGTCCTGGCAGGACTGGGACGCGTGGCAGGTCTACTTCGAGACCACCGCGCTGCTCACCGCCCGGATCGAGGAGCGGCTCAAGCATCACGGTTGCTCGCTCATGGACTACCAGTTGCTCCTGCTGCTCTACAGCGCGCCCGAGCATCGGATGCGCATGGGTGAGCTGGCGCACCGCCTGATCTTCTCGCCGTCGCGGTTGAGCTACCAGATCGGTGTGCTGGGCAAGCGCGGCTGGGTGGAACGCCGTCGCGTGGAGTGCGACGGCCGCGGCTTCGAGGCGGTGCTCACCGCCGAGGGCCTGCGCGCCTTCCGCGCACTGCGCCCCGCCCACGCGCGGGACGTCCAGGAGCTCTTCTTCTCCGCACTCCAGGACGACGACGCCGCTCGCCTGGCCGACCTCATGCGCCGGGTGGGTGGGCTGCTGGGTTAACCCCGGCCACCTCGGGATCGCCCGGGTGGCGGCCGTGATCCCGAAGTCGCCCATGAAGGATGCCGCCCCGCTGTGCAGGAGTTGATCCTGTGATGCAGTGGGGCGGCATCACGCCGTTCCGGGGTTAGGAGCCGAACGTCCTGCGCCCGGCCCGTTCGACGAAGATCCGGGGGACCACCGTGGCGGCAAAGTCCCCCATGTTCCGGATCCGTGCGCGATGGGATGCCATGGGGTCGCGGTGGACCCAGCGGTGGCTCTCGTGGCCGATCGCGGGCCAGTTGGAGGTGGCCATGGTGCTCCTTGATGGGACTGCTGATCCTGATTGTCTCAGTAGGAGTCTTATTGAGACAATCCATCGATCCGGTCTCAATAAGCGGCGCTGGCAGACTGGATTCATGACGGCTTCACCCGGAACCCTGCCCCTGCGCGGTCGAACGGCGCTGGTCACCGGGGTGTCACGACGCCGCGGCATCGGCTTCGCCGTTGCCCGCACCTTCGCGCGGCTGGGCGCGAGTGTATTCATCCACCACTACGGCCCGCACGACGAGGGCCAGCCATGGGGCGCGGACGATCTGAGCGACGTCGTGAACGCATTGCGGGCCGAACTCACCGAGGGTGCGCGGCTGGGGCAGATGAGCGCGGATCTGCGGGACCCCGGACGGATCCGACCGCTCATCGATGCCGCGAGCGAGCTCACCGGGTCGCTGGACATCCTCGTGTGCAACCACGCCAGGAGCGGTGGGGACGGCTCCATCCTGGACATGACCCCCGAGGCGCTGGACGCGTTCTGGCAGACCAACACCCGCTCCACGCTGCTGCTGACCCGGGCGTTCGCGCTCCTCAAGGCCGACGCCCCGACCGCTCCGGCGCGGCCGGGAGAACGCATCCGGGGCGACCGCGAGCGGAGGTTCACCGCACCGACGGCGCATGGATCGTTGGCCAGGTCCTCACTTCGGACGGTGGGTTCTACCTGGCGTGAGCCCGGTGGGGGCGGGGCGTCGCCCCGGATATTCATGAATCGAGTAGTGGACGTCTTCGGTCCGTTGCGTGGCACGCTGCTGCTTGCCGGGGATCCATGGCGACAGGTGACAGCGCAGGGAGAGAACCATGACCAACACGACCCGGACTGCGGCGTCGTCCGCGGAGAATGCGACGAACGTGACGGACGCGCAGAACCAGAACGGCGCGGAGACCGCCGAGAACCCGGCCACGATCGATGGCGCGAACATCCTGTCCGGGCTCCCCGGCGGCGTCGTCCACGAGTTGCCCGCGGACCTCGCCGAAGCGCTCGCCATGGACCCCGCGACCGCCGAGCTGTGGCGCGGGCTCACTCCGCTCGGGCGCAACGAGTTCGTGTGCTGGGTGGAGGACGCCAAGAAGCCGGAGACCCGGCAGCGGCGGATCCGGCGCACCGAGGAGGAAATGCACGAGGGTAAGCGCCGCCCGTGCTGCTGGCCCGGGTGCAAACACCGGGGGCGCACCGGTCGCTGAGGCCCGATGCACCCCCTGGCGTGAAACCACGGCCGACGTGACACAACGGTCGGCGCGGTACTACGGCCTGCTCGGCGCTACAACCGCAGCGAGCCCGCGCCGCCGGAGGCCGGCCCCTTGCCGGAAGCCGGTGTGGTCGGGGCGCTCGTCGGGCACGTGGCACGGAAGCCCGCGATGAGCGCGGCGTTCATGGCCGCATCCGGGTCCGGACCCTCCTCCACGTAGGAGCGGCCCGTGTAGGCCAGGGCCATCCGGCGGGAGGCGTCCCGCGTGGTGAAGGACACCGCACGGGTGCCGAACCCGGCGCCGTCGTGACCGATGAGCACCTCGGGGGTGCCCGCCGCGGTGCGGCAGGGACCGTTGATGAGGTAGAGACCGTAGCCGTAGCGCGCCTGCTGAGCCGCGCCCACGGGAGTGACCATGGCGTCCACGAGGTCCTTGCGCAGCAACCGTCCGGTCATGAGGGCGCCGGTGAAGTCGGTGATGTCCTCCGCGGTCGCGTACACCCCGCCCGCGCCGGAGAAGATGGACGGGTTGACCAGTGGCAGCGGCGCCAGCCCGGCCTGGAACTTGCCGTACGGCAGGAGGTAGCGGCCTCGGACCAGCGTGGACTCCTCGAGCCGTGACTGCTGCATCTTGGCGGGCTTGAACACCCGGTCCCGCACGAGGTCCTGGATGCGCGACCCCGTGGCGGCCTCGAGCAACATGGACAGCACCACGTACCCGACGTTGGAGTAGGACCAGCCGGTCCCGGGCTCGAACTCCCACGGCAGCCTGCGGCTGAGTTCCACGAGTTCCTGCTCGGAGTGGTACGGGACCACCGCGGCCCCCAGGTCCTGCATGGTCCACGTGTACCACTCCCGGTCCGGGAGCAAGGAGTAGATCCCGTCCGGCATGCCCGAGGTGTGGTTCATCAGTTGCGCCACGGTCACGCCGCCGTGGCCCGGGTAGAGCCCCGGGGTGACCTGGTCGATGGTCGTGCGCAGAGTCCATTGCCCCGCCTCGATGCGCTGCATCACGAGCACCGCGATCATCGCCTTGGTGATCGAGGCGATCCGCGCGCGGTCCTGGGGCCGGGCGCTGTCCTTCTGCAGGTCCCGCTTGCCGGCGGCGCTCAGATAGGTCCCGCCCGGGCCCACGACCGAGGTGGTCACGCCCACGGCGCCGTCGCGCACGAGGTTGGCCAGGGCGGCGTCGATCCCGGCGGTGTTGAACGCGATCTTCGACGGCGCTGCCGCGGCACCGGTCGTGAACGCCGGGGTGGCGAGCGCCGCGACGGCGGCGCCCGTCAGGAGTTGGCGACGGTTGGGGAGCACGGTGAGGATCCTTTCAGCTCATTATGATGTGACTCACAACTTGTTGGACGGTATGCCGATGCACCAGGGGCGATTCAGGCCTCAGCCGGATTCGGGGTGTCGCTCCCGGAACGCAGCGAGCGCATCGCCGTCACCGTGGTGATTGCCACCAACACGAGGGCCATCAGGCCGAGTCCGGAGAAACCCACGAGCGCCAGGACCGGCCCCGCGAGGGCCCCACCGGCCGCGCCGCACAGGTTCATCGTGAGGTCGGAGGTTCCTTGCAGTCCGGGGCGGTCGTGGGTCGCCACGGACTCGGTGACCATCGTGGACCCGGACACCGTGGACGCGGACCAGCCCAGTCCCAGCAAGATCAGGGCCGCCAACACGAGTCCCTGGTGGTCGGCGCCCAACCATGTGAGCACGAGCGCGACCGCGAACAGGGCCTGGCCCGCGAGTACCGTGGCGGCGCGACCGAGTTTGTCCGCGAGCCAGCCGAAGACGGGGGAAAGGGCATACATCCCCGCCACGTGCAGGGAGATGGTCAGCCCCACCGCGGACAGCGTGGCCCCGTGGGTCGTGAGGTGCACGGGCGTCATGGACATGAGACCCACCATCACCGCGTGGGACAGGGCCACCACGAGCACCGCGCGCCGAGCCGCGGGGACGGTGCGCAACAGGGTGAACCCGCCGGCCGGGCTGGGTGTGGAGGCCACCGATTCACCGCGGGACAGGGCGACCTTGAGCGGGTCCGGGCGCAATCCGATGAAGTACACGATGGCCCCCAGCACCTGGGCACACAGTGCGATCACGAACCCGCCGGTGAACTGGGGCAGCCCCAGCACCCGCCCGAGTGTCTCGCTGGGCCCGAAGAGATTGGGGCCCACCACGGAGCCCACGGTCGTGGACCACACGATGAGCGAGAGGTCGCGTGCGCGGGTACGCGCGGGAGCGACGTCGGTCGCGGCGAAGCGGGACTGCAGGTTCAGAGCCATCCCGGAGCCCAGCAATCCCATGCCCGCGAGCAGCAGCGGGAAAACATTCAGCGCAGCGGCGGCCACAATCACGGCCGCCCCCGCGACCGCCACGAGGGCGCCGGTGGTCAGGGAGATCCGCCGACCACGACGTTGCGCCAACCGCGCCAGGGGGATGGCCATAATGGCGGCACCCAGGGTGTTCATGGTGGCCGCCAACCCGGACACCGCACTGCTCCCGGAGACCTCCGTGACGAGCAGGGCACCCAACGCGAGGGTCGCACCCGTTCCCAGCCCACCCAGGATCTGGCCCGGCGCCAGCACGGTCAGCACTTTGCGCTGGAACTCTGGCCCGGGGTCGGGTGTCTGCGCGGTGGAGGCCGTGGAGGTTTCGGTCATACACGCATCATGACGGACGAACGCACCATCATCACCGGTTTGCGTCCCGCTCTCAGTCGCCGCGCGGGCGGGTCAGTTCCGCCTGCCGGTGCGCCTTCACCGGCTCGGCGGTGGTGCGGTTGTCCTCGCGGGTCTGTTTCGTCTCCTCATCGCCGCCCACGACCTCGTCCACGTCATTGAGCAATGCTTCGAAGCCCTGCTGGGCCACGAGGACCTTGTCGTTCTTGGTGGCGCCCGGCCCGAGCGCCGTGTTGTCCATGCCGGCGTTGGAGTGGAAGTCGCTGTCCGTGGCACCGGGCAAGAGCGCCGTGACCGTCACGCCGGTGTCACGCAACTCTTCGCGTAATGATTCCGCGAAGGAGAAACCGAATGCCTTGGAGGGACCGTAGACGGTCTCGTAGGGAGTGGGCGTCGTGGCGGAGATGGAGGAGACGATGAGGATGCGCCCGTGGCCGTTGGGGACCATGTGCTGCACGACGCGCTTGGCCATGTGCACGGTGCCCTTGACGTTGATGTCGATGAGCCGGAACTCGTCCTGGAGGTCGGTGTCCATGAACGCCCCGCCCAGTCCGATACCGACGTTGAGGGCCGCGGCATCCAGGGGACGACCCAGCTCGGCCACGAAGTTCCAGAAGCCCTCGACACCGTCGTAGGTGGCGGCGTCCGCCTGGAACGGGTAGGCCTGTGCGCCGAGCTCATCGATGCTCCTGGCCGCCTCATGGACGCGGTCACTCGAACCGGACAGGGTGACGTCGTAGCCGTGCCGGGCGAACTGCTTGGCCAGTTCGAACCCGATGCCGGAGGAACCACCGGTGACCATGGCAAGGGGGCGTTGATCGGACATGAGGATTTCCTTCCACACCGGGACCGCCGCGCGAACGGGTGAGGATCGCGGAGCCGGGGCCCATGACGGATGCTGCTGACACGTGACGGCTGGACCAGTGTGCATCACCGATGCAGTGACCACAACGCCGTGACCGCTTGCTAGGGTGGCGCATATCACTCGGGGGACTTGCGAGGTGCCCGTGCCCATGTCAGGAGCCGCCATGAGCCACCCCGTGAACATCAACCCCGTGCGAGGTCTGCTCTACCAGGCGCGCTACGGCCCCGAGCACCCCACGGTGATCTACGAGGACGAGACGGTGGACTACGCCCACTTCACCGAGAGCGTGCGGCGTCTCGCGGGCGCGTTCGCGCGTTCCGGGGTGGGCACCGGGGACCGGGTCGCCTCACTGGGGTTGAACTCCGAGGTCTTCCTGCGCACCATGTTCGCTGCGGGGTGGCTCGGCGCGGTTTTCGAGCCCCTGAACTTCCCATTCGCCCCGCGCGAGGTCGCGGGCCTGCACACCCAATCGACCCCCGCGGTGACCATCGTGGAGCCCGGTCACGTCCCCGTCCTGGAGACGGCACTGCCGCTCGCGGAGGCTTACGAGGGCGGCAGCGTCGTCATGGAAACGGACCCCGCCGTGCCCTGGATCCCGGACGGTTCGCGGGGCGGGGAGGCTTCGGGGGGCGACGGCGCCGCTGTTCCACATCGGTGCATTGAACTCGTTCACCGTGCGCGCGCTTGTGCGGGGCAACACGACCCTGGTGCGCAGGACATTCGTGCCCCTCGCAAGTGCTCGCGGACATCGAGCACTACGGGGTGCACACCACGTTCCTGGTCCCCGCCAGCTGGGCCGTTCGCTGCCCGGTGTCCAGGCGGTCCCCTAGGCTGGGGGCATGCAGCACCACGGTGACATCTCGTTCCGCACCCGCAAATGGGTCAAGCCGGAAGACCTCAACGCCAACGGCACCCTGTTCGGGGGATCGCTGCTGCGCTGGATCGACGAGGAAGCGGCAATCTACGCGATCGTGCAATTGGGTAATCAGCGGGCGGTCACCAAGTACATGTCCGAGATCGAGTTCGTCTCCTCCGCGGTGCAGGGGGACATCATCGAGATGGGCCTCAGTGCCACTACGTTCGGACGCACCTCGTTGACCATGCGGGCGCAGGTGCGCAACATGATCACCCGCGAGTTGATCCTGAGCATCGACAAGATCGTGTTCGTGAACCTCGGGGAGGACGGCAAGCCCGCCCCGCACGGGTACACGCAGATCACGTACGACCGCGACAGGATTCCCAGCATGTCGCTCCCCGCCCACAACAGCCCCAGGAGGTCGCAGTCGTGAAGCAGCTCACCGCCCAGAGGATCACCCCGTCGTGGATGCACCACGGTGAGGGGCCGTGCTGGAGCAAGGAATGGAACGGGCTGGCCTGGGTGGACATGCTCGCCGGGGACGTCATGACGTTCACCCCGGACGACCAGCCGCGCCGTCAGCACGTGGACGCCGTGGCCGCGTGTGTGCGTCCGCGCCGTTCGGGTGGGCAGATCATCGCGGTGGAACGGGGAGTGGTCCTGACCGATCCCACGGGCGCAGTGGAGCGGGAGATCCCCATGTGGGGGGACCCCGAGATCCGCATGAACGAGGGCGGTGTGGCCCCCGACGGCTCCTTCTACGTGGGGTCCATGGCGTACGAGCAGACCGAGGGCGCGGCCACGCTGTACCGGGTCGCGCCGGATCTGTCGTGGCAGCCCGTCCTCGAGAACGTGAGCATCTCCAACGGGATCGCGTGGTCCCCGGACGGCACCCTCGCGTACTACAACGACACCCCCACCCACGAGGTCTCGGTCTTCGACTGGAGCCCCGAGGCCGGCCTGCAGAACCGTCGCACGTTCGTCGCGCCCGTCCTGGACGACCACGCCGCCGCGGCCGCCACGGACCCGGAGGAGAGCTACGAGCCGGGCCGCGTCTCGGTGAGCCCGGACGGGTTGACCGTGGACTCCGAGGGCGCGGTGTGGGTCGCCCTCTACGGCGCGGGGCAGGTCCACCGCTACCTCCCGGACGGGGCCCTGGACACCGTCGTCGCCGTGGGCGCCACGCAAACCACCGCGTGCACGCTGGGTGGTGAGGACCTGCGCACGCTGTACATCACGACGTCGCGCGAGGACCTCCCGGACGACGTCCAGCCCACCGCAGGTTCCCTCTACTCGGTGCGCGTGTCCGTCCCGGGCCAGGTCACGCAGGCCTTCGGGGGCTGAGCGCGTCGGCGGGCCGGCTCCCGGACCGGCGCGGCCCGCGGACGTGGTCGCCGCACCGCGGCGGCCTCGCCGCACGGTTACCATCACCGCAGGAGGCCAGATGAGTACCGCACCCGGGGTGAGCGGCGACGCCGTCACCACAGCGATCCGCCTGTTGGCTGCGCAGGGTTACGACGCCACCACCGTGGACCAGCTCGCGCACGCCACGGGGGTCAGTCGCGCCACGTTCTTCCGCAAGTACGGGTCCAAGGAGGACATCGTGTTCGCGGATCACGCGTCCAACCTGGAGCGGCTGGAGCAGTTGCTCAACCGCCCGTACCTCACCGCCCAGGCGGGGGTGAGTGAGGGCGTGCAGCTCGTGTTTCGGTACAACCTGGACCACGCGGACCGTGCGCTCGCACGACACCGACTGCTGCAGCGGGTCGAGGCGTTGCGGGACCGGGAGCTCGCCACATCCCACCGGTACGAGCGGGTGTTCCGGGAGTTCCTGCGCCGCGTCTTGCCGGACGGCCCCGACCGGCGGGTCACGGCGATCTCGTTGGCCTCCGCCATCGTGGCCGTGCACAACGCCTACCTGCGCACGTGGTTGCACGATCCCCAGGCCTCGGACGGCGAGCGGCTGGCCGCGGGACTCAATCGGCGCATCGCGTGGTTGTGCACCCTTTTCGGGCTCTCGTTCGTTCCCGGGCGCCCGGTTCAGCAACTTCGCTCCGCGGACGACGGTGCTGGCACGGCGCCCGTGGTCGTCATCGTCCCCGAGGGGGTCGACGCGCGGGACGTCGCCGAGCGGACGGCGCGCTCGGTGTACGAGGCCCTGGCCCCGGGCGGCGTGCAGCTCGCGCGGGATGCCCGGCCCGGTGGGGAGCAGGACGCCTCCGAGGGCGGCGGGTTCGCCGGGGCACGACCCTCCGGCGAGGTGCGTGTCCCCGCGGCGGATCAGTCCGCGCGTCGCTCAGACACGAGCACCGCGTAGACGAGTTCGTCGCGCCACTCGCCCAACTGGTAGTGGCTCTCCCGCAGGGTCGCCTCCTGGCGCATGCCCACGCGCTCGCAGACCTTCGCGGACGCCACGTTGAGACTGTCCAGGCGCGCGAAGACGCGGTGCGCGCCGAGGTGCTCGAACGCGGCGTCGACGGCGGTGCGCGCGGCCTCCGCGGCGTACCCCTTGCCCGTGTGGTCCGGGTGCAACGCCCAGCCGATCTCCACCTGCGCGGACTCCGCGTCCACGAGGGTCAGCACGATCTCGCCCACGAGCTCGTCGGAGTCGTGAGGGGAGATCGCGACCCGCAGGCTGTCGCCGTCGGAGGACCAGGACCCGGGTTCGCGATTGGCCTCGACCGTCCTGATCACGTGGTCCATGTCGCGGGGTTCGCGCCATGCATGCATGGCGTAGTCCTCGCGGGACTGGTAGGAGTGCATGGGCTCGATGTCGGCATCGGTGGGCCAGCGGAAGCGCAAGCGGTCCGAGTGCAGCGGCAGCTGGAGAGTCACCGGATCAGCCTATCCAGGACGCACCGGGCATCCGGGGGCCGGGTGACACTGAATGTCTTGACGTGAGACGCAGTCTCACGTCAGACTGTTCTCGCGATACTGTGGGCCACACCACCTTTCGCCCAGACACAGGAGCCAAGCGTGAGCGAACAGACCTTCCCGTCCACCGTGACCATCGACGTGACCCGTCCCGTCCTGCCCGGGCGGGAACGACCGATCGCCCTGGTGTCCCTGGGCTCCACCGAGCCCAACGGGCTCGTCATCTGGGGTTCGGAGGCCATGCGCGAGTTGCGCCGGGAGCTCTCGGCCATTGACACCTCGCAGGTCGAGGCCGTGGTGGTCACGGGCAACGAGAAGTCGTTCGGTGCAGGCGCCAATCTCAAGGAGATCCGCGCCGCACAGTTCGACGGGGGTTCGGAGGACTACATCGGCTCCGGGCACGAGGCCTTCGGCGTCCTGGCGGAGATGCCCGTTCCCACGTTCTCGCTCATCACGGGAGTGGCCCTCGGCGGCGGTCTGGAACTCGCGCTGCACACCGATTTCCGCCTGGCCACGTCCGGCAAGGCACCCATGGGTCTGCCCGAGTGCCGGCTGGGCTTCTTTCCGGGCTGGGGCGGCGTCTACCTGCTGCCGCACCTGGTGGGCGCTGAGGCGGCACTGAACATCATCGTCACGGACTCCATGCGCGGGCGGAACCTCAAGCCCGCCAAGGCCGCGGAGATCGGTCTCGTGGACGCCGTCCTGGACGCCGCCCCCGGCACGGACGAGTGGGAGACGGCGTGGCAACGCTGGGTCGTGGAGGCACTCGAGGGCAAGCACGAACCGCGCCGCGCCGCCGACGACGAACAGACTTGGCAGGCCGCCGTGGACAAGGCTGCCGCCAAGGCCCACGCCGCGTGGCACGGTGCCGCTCCCGGCCCGGTGGCCGCGATCGACCTCGTGGGCCGTGCGCGCACGGACACCCGCCAGGCCAACGGTGCCGCCGCGGTCCAGCTCTTCAGCTCGATCGTGCAGTCCGACGCCGCCCGCGCGTCCCTGTACGCGTTCGAACTCGTGAGCGCCCGCAGCAAACAGGCCGCGAACGTCCCGGACGCTGCCGTGCGCCCGATCAAGAAGGCGGCGGTGATCGGCGCGGGACTCATGGCGGGTCAGCTCGCGTCCCTCCTCGCCCAGGGCGCCCGGGTCCCCGTGGTGATGACCGACCTCGACGACGAGCGCCTCGCCACGGGCGTGCAGCGCACCCGCGACCGCTTCACCGCCCAGGCCGAGAAGGGCCGCATGAGCGCGGAGCAGGCGGAGCAGCTCGGTTCCCTGATCTCGGGGGCCGAGAGCCCGCAGGACCTCGCGGACGCGGACTTCGTGATCGAGGCCGTCTTCGAGGAGCTCGAGGTGAAGCGGCAGGTCTTCGCGCAGTGGGAGCCCGTGATCCGCGAGGACGCGATCCTCGCGACTAACACCTCGTCCCTGTCCGTCACGGCCATGGGCCGGGACCTGAAGCACCCCGAGCGGCTCGTGGGCTTCCACGTGTTCAACCCGGTGGAGGTCACCCCGCTGCTCGAGATCATCTCCGCGCAGCAGACGGACGACTCCACCCTGGCCACCGCGTTCGACCTCGCCGCCAAGCTGCGGCGCATCGCGGTGCGCGTGGAGGACGCCCCGAGCTTCGTGGTCAACCGCGTGCTGACCCGCATGTTCGACGAGATTGGCCGCGCCATGGACGCCGGTGGCGATCCGGAGACCGTGGACCACGCCCTCGCCCCCATGGGGCTGCCCATGACACCGCTGCAGCTGCTCGACTTCGTGGGCCCGGCCGTGCTCGTGCACATCACGCACACCATGAACGACGCTTACCCGGACCGGTTCACCCTCTCCCCGTGGCTCGACGCCGTCGCGGACGCCGGTTTGACCCACACGCTGCCCGCGCGCGGCGAGACCTCGCAGACCTACCTCTCGCCCGAGGCCCACGATGCACTCGAGCGCACGCGGCAGGAGAGCGGCGTTGCGGCGTCGTCGGACGACGGCGCCGGGGGAGAGCTGCTCACGCGCGTCCAGGACGCGCTCGCGGACGAGATCGGGCACATGCTCGACGAGGGCGTGGTCGCCTCCGCACGGGACGTGGACCTGTGCATGATCCTGGGCGCCAACTACCCGTTCCACCTGGGCGGCATCACCCCCTACCTGGACCGCACCGGCGCCGCCGAGCGCGTCCGCGGTCGGCGTTTCGACGCCGCCCAGCAGTAACCCCTGATCGCGAAGGACCAGTCATGACCACTGAGAACACGGCACCCACCTCGGAGAACTTCCCCGCGGGCACGCTGGAACCGGAATACACGCTCACCGAGGCCCTGGGAACGGACGAGGCGGGGGTCTTCACGGACGTCTCGGACGAGGACCGCGCCCACTGGATGCGCGCCCGGTCCTTCGTGCAGGAAGACGTCCTGCCCGTGATCGCCCGGTACTGGGACGAGAGCGAGTACAACCTGGATCTCGTGACCCGGATGGGCGAGCTGGACCTGCTGCGCGACGGCGTGGCGGTCCCGGGCATGGACAACATGTCCAAGCTCGCCGCGGGTCTCGTGACCATGGAACTGGCCCGCGGGGACGGATCGGTGTCCACCGTGGCCGGTGTGCAGGGTGGCCTGGCCATGCGCTCGATCGCCATGTGCGGCAGCGACGAGCAGAAGGACCGCTGGCTCCCGGACATGGCCGCGGGCAAGCTGCTTGGTTCCTTCGCGCTCACCGAGCCGGCCCACGGTTCGGACTCGATCGGCCTGGAGACCCGAGCGACCCCCGTGGATGGCGGCCACGTCCTCAACGGTGAGAAGAAGTGGATCGGCAACGGGTCCATGGGCGGGATCACCGTGGTGTGGGCCCGCAGCGACGAGGACGGCGCGGTCCACGGTTTCGTGGTGCCCCAGGACTCCGAGGGCTACACGGGTACCACCATGCGCGGGAAGCTCTCCCTGCGGGCCATCCACCAGGCCCAGATCCGCATGGAGAACGTGTTCGTCCCCACCGAGAACGTCCTGCCGAACGCCCGCTCCTTCCGGGACACAGCCTCGGTCCTCTTCGCGACCCGCATCGGCGTGGGGTGGGCCGCGGTGGGTCACGCGCAGGCGTGTTACGAGACCGCGGTCCAGTACGCGGCGCAGCGCGTGCAGTTCGGCCGTCCGCTCGCGGCGTCGCAGATCGTGCAGGAGCGCCTGGCCCGCATGCTGAGCGAGCTCACCTCCATCCAGACGCTCGTAATGGCGATGACCCGCAAGGAGGAGGCCGGGACCCTGACCGGGCACCAGGCCTCGCTGGCCAAGTACACGGCCACCCGCACGGCACGCCAGGTCGCAGCCAACGCTCGCGATCTGCTCGGCGGAAATGGCATCCTGTTGGAGAACCGTGTTGCACGTCACTTCGCGGACGTGGAAGCCGTGCACACCTACGAGGGGACAGAGACGGTGCAGGCCCTGATCATCGGCAAGTCGATCACGGGATTCTCCGCCTACAACTGATCCGCTCATGCCCACACGGCCCGGTTCGCGCCCGTCCGGCGCGTGCCGGGCCATGACCGTTCAGGAGCACCATGTTCGCGAACACCGAGCCGCTGACCCCGTTGCGCTTCCTCGAGCGCAGCGCCGAGGTCTTCCCCGACCGCCCGGCGATCGTGCACGGCTCGCGGGTGTGGAGCTACGAGCAGTTCGAACGAGACGTGCGCCGGTTCGCCACGGCGCTGTTGCCGCTGCTGTCCGGTTCCGACGGCTCGGCGGGCGCTGCTTCCCGGGGGTCCGCTGGATCGGACGACGCCGCTGGGTCGCCCGAGTCCGCCGGGTCGCGTGAGTCCGCCGGGTCAGCGGTCACGGGCGGTTCGCCCGGAACTGCCGAGTCGGGTGACACTGCCGGGTCCGAGCGATCCGCGGGGGCCTCGGGTGAGGGGAACGAATCGTTCCAGGGCGCGGAGCTGCTGGAGTGCTCGTGGCCCACGGTCGCGGTGATCGCGCCCAATCTTCCCGCGACACTCATGGCCCACTACGCCGTGCCGGCGGCCGGGGCGGTGTTGGTGCCGCTCAATCCGCGACTGAGCGCGCGGGAACTGCGCTACATCCTCGAGCACTGCGAAGCCCGCGTGGTGCTCGCGGACACCTCGGTGCTCGAGACCGTCGCACAGGCCCTCGGTGACGGGTCGGACGTGACGCTCGTGCAGATCGACGACCCGCAGGCGGACGTGCACCCCGTTCGCGACGGCGCGGGGTCGGGAGTGCCCACGTTCGAGGAGTTCATGGACGTCGAGCCCGCCCAGCCGGCAGGACCGGGTGCGTCGGGCGGCAACGACGGCGGCGTCGGCTACGGCGTCGCGGACGAGAATGCGCCCATCACCCTGAACTACACCTCCGGCACCACGGGGCGCCCCAAGGGGGTGCTGTACAGCCACCGCGGGGCGTACCTGAACAGCCTCGGGGAGGTGTTCCACAATGGGTTCACCGGCGCCACGCGGTACCTGTGGACCCTGCCCATGTTCCACTGCAACGGGTGGTGCACCACGTGGGCCGTGACCGCCGCGGGCGGCACGCACGTGTGCTTGCGGGCCGTGCGCGCGGACGAGATCTGGCGCGCGTTCGACGAGCAGGGCATCACCCACCTGTGCGGCGCGCCGGCCGTGTGCTCGATCATCGTGGACGCCTCGGAGGCTCACCCACTCGAACACACCATCAGGATCACGACCGCCGGGGCCCCGCCCGCGCCGAGCATCATCGAGCGGCTGGAGAGCGCGGGCTTCGACATCGTCCACGTGTACGGGCTCACCGAGGTCTTCGGCCCCATCACCATTTGCGAACCCCAGGAACAGTGGCGTGAGCTCTCGCCCCGGGAGCGGGCGCAGCAGATGTCCCGGCAGGGCGTGGCCATGATCCAGGCGGAATCCGCCCGCGTGGTGGACGATTCCCTCGAGGACGTGCCGGCGGACGGTACGACCGTGGGGGAGGTGGTGTTGCGGGGCAACAACGTGATGATCGGCTACTACAAGGACGTACCCGCCACGCGGAAGGCATTCGAGGGCGGGTGGTTCCACACGGGTGACCTGGGGGTCATGCACCCCAACAACTACATCCAGCTGCGGGACCGCGCCAAGGACATCATCATCTCCGGTGGGGAAAACATCTCGTCCATCGAGGTGGAGCAGGCCCTCTACTCGCATCCGGACGTCGCGGACGTCGCCGTCGTGGGGGTAGCTCACGAGAAGTGGGGCGAACGCCCGGTCGCGCACGTGGTGCGGGTGAACGGGTCCACGGTCACGGAGGAGGAACTGCGCGACCACGTCCGGAACCAGCTCAGCGGGTTCAAGGTGCCGGACTCGGTCGTGTTCAGTGACGAGCTGCCGCGCACGGCCACGGGCAAGGTGCGCAAGAACCTCCTGCGGGACTGAAGCAGCCACCCGGGCAACGCGATTGCGCGACCACGGCCACGTGATTATGCGGCCGTTGTCTGCGGGCGCGGTTCCAATGCCCGGCGCGGGACGGGCGACGACGCCGCGTGCGAACGCAGCCAGGGGGTGGCGGGCCCACCCCAGGGCCGTTTTGCGCAGTCCCGCGGGCGTGTGTAATGTATTCCGAGTCGCCGCAAGGACGAACAGCGAACCGCTGGTCCGGCAGGCCGACCAGCTACCTCCCCGACTTCCGAACGGCAACGGCGTGCGAACGCCGAGTTGCGAAGGAAACAGGGAACGGATAAGCTAGTCGAGTTGCCGCAAGGACAGCGAAAAGCATTCCGAATCAGCGGCGACCAAAACTTCCAACTCATGGCTCTGAATAAGAGCTTAGGTGTGGTTTGTTGTTTGTCAACTCAATAGTGTGTCTAGTTTGTTGATACCAAAGTTTTTTGTTTTTGGTTGATGGCCTGACAGTCCCCTGGGTGTTTTCCCGTTTCCTGGGGGTGTTGGGTGTCAGCTGGGATCCTGCCCTGGTTCTGCTGCGCT